>DATBBP010000401.1:0-3978 GCA_036270935.1 Gemmatimonadaceae bacterium | reverse complement strand
TCCCGAGCGGTTTTTCCCTTATCGCTACGGACACGCCTTGTGGACCTTTGTCGGCCGCAAATGGGGCGATGAGGCAATCGGTCAAATCATGAACGCGGCGCCGAGCGTGGGCATCGAGCGCGCGTTCAAGCGCGAGCTTGGCATCTCCCTCGAGGATCTGGCCGACGAGTGGAAGGAGGACATGCAGCAGCACTACCTCCCGGCCGTCGCGAATCTGGATCGTCCGCGAAAGTTCGCGTCTCCGCTGCTCACGCAGCGCCGAAGCGGTGGCGAGATCTTCCTCGCGCCGTCGCTCTCGCCCGACGGCAAGAACATCGCGTTCCTCTCGAATGGCAGCTTCGTGCGCGGCGAAGTGTTCATCGACCTCTGGCTCGGAGACGCCGAGACCGGCAAGCGCATCGCGAGGCTGGTCAAGAGCACGTTCGATCCGAACTTCGAGGAGCTTCGTCTGCTCTATTCGCAGAGCGCGTTCTCTCCCGATGGTAAGGAGCTCGCGTTCACGGCGCAGCGCGAAGGGCGTGACGTTCTGTATCTGCTCGACGTGAAGTCGCGAAAAGAGATCAAGCGCTTCGATTTGCCACTCGAAGGCGTTACTGGGCCCAGCTGGTCGCCAGACGGCAAGCGCATCGTGTTCAGCGGCAGCAATGGCGGCCTAACGGATCTGTTCATTGTCGACGTCGAGACGAGCCATCTCGATCGCCTAACGAACGATCGGTACGGGGATCTCCAGCCGCAGTGGTCGCCCGACGGCAAGATGATCGCATTCGCCAGCGATCGCGGTGACACGAACAGCTTCACGTATCTTCGATTCCCCAAGTGGCGCATCACCGTCCTCGATCTCGAGAAGGGCACGATGACGGTGCTGCCAGGGCAGGCAGGCCTCAATATCAATCCGCAGTGGGCACCAGACGGGCGCTCCCTCGCCTATGTCTCTGATCGCACTGGCATCGCCAATCTCTTTCTCTACGAGTTCGATTCGGGCGAGCACTATCAGCTCACCAACGTCGTCGGCGCTGTTTCCGCTATTACGGAGTACAGCCCGGCGATCAGCTGGGCGCGCAAGGCCGATCGGCTCGCGTTCACGTATTACGAGAACAACGACTATACGATCTGGTCGGTGACCAATCCGCGCGGCCTGAAGAAGAACCCATACCGCGAAAAACCGGCAGACAAGCCGATCGTCATCGCCGATGCCACTCAGGGCAACGACGCCGGCGCACCGATGCCAGCGTTAGGCGATCCGCAGACCGGCCACGCGTCGGTGTACCGAAACGCGGCGGGCGATCTGCGCAGCTCGGCGGACCTCCCATCTCTCGCGGACCGCGGAACGAAGCCGCCCGTGAGCATCAAGGAGCTCCTCGACTCCGCTGATCTCGCGCTCCCCGACACGACGAAGTTCCGTCGCGAGCCGTACCGAGTGCGCTTCCAGCCGGACTACATCTCGCGTCCGAGTATCGGCTACGTGCCGGACAACTACGGTCGAAACGTGTTCGGCGGCACGACGGTGATCCTCAGCGACATGCTCGGGAACAACCGCCTGGCGCTCTCCGGCGAGGTAAATGGCCGCATGAGCGAAGCGCGGATGTTCGTTGGTTACACGAGCCTCGCGCGTCGGTGGCAGTACTCGACCGGCATCTCACAGGTGCCGTACTACTTCCTGTCCGGCGACACGGTCTACAAGTCAGACCCGACGAATGGGACATCGGCCGCGGAAAAGCAGGAGATCACGACTTTCATCGCTCGTCAGGCGTTCGGCGTCACTGCCTATCCGTTGAATCGGTTCACGCGAATCGAGTTAGGCGGCGGCTTCAACAATGTGGCCCGCGAACGATGGTTCATTAGCCGTGACATACTCGACAACGGTCGCGCGGCAGCCCCGTTCAAGTTCGACAGTACCGGGCATGATCCGACGCTGAACTACCTCGATGGGCAGTTGGCGTATGTCTCCGACAATACGCTGTTGGGCTACACTGGGCCGATTTACGGACGGCGGTATCGATTCCAGGTGAGCCCCGTCATCGGCTCTTTCCGCTGGGTCGAATACCTGGCCGACTACCGCCGATACGATCCGATTTTGTTCAACTTTCTCACGGTCGCGACGCGGTTCTACACGAGCATGTCGTTTGGCCGGAACGAGACCGCGTTCCCGAAGTACATCGCGCGCCCCGACTTTGTGCGCGGCTACGATCGGAACAACTCGTTCTATCTCACGTGCCCGATCATCGGCGCGAATCCGTCGAACTGTAGCGCCGTGCAACTGCTCGGCAGTCGCGTCGCGGTGGCGAATGCGGAGTTGCGCTTCCCGCTGGTACGCAAGTTCGAGCTCGGCGTTCTACCGATTGCTCTTCCGCCCGTGGACGGCCTCTTCTTCTACGATGTGGGCGCCGCGTGGTCGAAGGACCAGTCGCTGTACCTCACGCGGCCGGCGGACTACGACGTGACGAAGCAACGCTACCCGCTACGCAGCTACGGCGCTGGCTTGCGACTGAATCTCTTCAATTACGCGATCGTGCGGTGGGACTACGCGATCCCGCTCGACCAGCCGGGCTCGCACAAGGGCTTCTGGACGTGGAGCCTGTGGCCGTCCTTCTAAGGGTCTAGGGCACAGGGCGAGGGCGCACTCCCTAGGCCCTATGCCCTACCCCTAGCGCCTACTAAGTTCTTTCCGTGCGCCCGCTAATCGCGTTTGCGCTCGTGCTCGCTGCCTGTGGTCCGAGTGACCGCGCTCCCGCCGCGCACGAGGCTCCTTCTGCTTCCAGGACGCAAGGCCCCGACCTTCTGATGATGCGGCTTCCGCACTCAGGCGGCCCCTTGCACGTCTATGCCTATCCGAAGCTGGATTCGGTGGTGTGGACCTCGACTGATCCGGCGCCGTCGATCGCGCGGGTGCTCGCGTTCGACGAAGAGGCGGGACTGCTCTCGTTCGTCGACGCGAAGGGCATTCCGGCGCGCGTCGACTTTCGGCTGGATAACGTCGCGATCGCGACTCGCACGCGGCTAACGGGTGTGTCGTCCGTGGATGGCGCAACGATCTACGGCCTAACGAAAGACGGTACGCTGCTTCGCTCGACGCTCAGCGGCGATTGGACCTTCAAGCCGCCGCGAGCCGCTCGTGCCGCGGTGCCGCTCAGCGATGGCTCGCTCTTACTCATCGGCGCGCGGGAGAAATCGGCGATTGTCTGGCGGCTGCGTCCGCCCGATACAAAGATTCTGGACTCCGCCGAAGTGCCCGGTGCAGCCCACGCGGAGTGGGCGCAGGCCGGTGATCGCCTGTATTTCACGGTCGAGCGCAGTCTGGTTGGCGTTCGGACACGTGATTTGAAGCCGCTCAACGTGATCGACCTCGACGGCCACGCGCGCGCTCTCGTCGCGACACCGAGCGGTGACCGCATCTTCGTCCTTGCCGACTCGTCGAAGCAGGTCGACGTCATCGATCGCTACCGGGAGAAGGTCAGCGAACAGATCGAGCTCCCCGCGCTCGCCGAAGACCTGCGCATCGACGCGCTCGGCCGATATCTGCTCGTGCGTGCGACGGGACACGACTCGATCTGGGTCGTAGATATCGGCACCGACAAGCTGGTCGGTGCCGTGCGCACGGCATGGCGTGACGATCTGCCATTCGTCGCAGTCGACGGAGCGATTGTACTCGCGCAAGGCAACGACGTCGTATTCGTCGTCGGGTCGACCCTGCACGAGCGCCGACGTGTAGCGCAGGGTGCATCGGACTATTGGTACAGCTTCGCCTGGAGTGGCTTCAGGCCTCGGTCCGCTGCACTCGATCAACCCGTACGCTTCCCCGGCGCCGACAGTGCCGACAGTGCGTCGCGCGCGAACGCGGACACGACGCACCCGACGCCCACGCCAGCGCCTGTCGACACGACGCCCACGCCTGCTGCGTCCAAGGGATTCATCGTCTCGTTCGCCGCTCTGCTCAACGAGCAGAAAGCACACGAGCTGGCGGCAACGATCAAGGTGCGT
>DATBBP010000400.1:0-3662 GCA_036270935.1 Gemmatimonadaceae bacterium | reverse complement strand
AACGCTTCTTGATCTCGTCGACGAAGATCAACGGGATGTTCTCGCTGCGGATGTGCACACACAACTGGCGGACGAGCGAAGCGGACATAGATCAGCTCATGGCGCTCGTAGTGGAAGGGTCTAGGGACTCGGGGCCTGGGTGCTAGTGCCAAGCACACAAACTGGTATTCGGGAAATTCCGGGAATTTGTGCGAGGTCAGGAAAACTGGGCCGCAGAAACCACTGACACGGCGCTGAGACCACGGACGTGTTCCGTCTACGCGGAGAGGTGCACGCACCGGTGTCGATTGCTTTCTAAAGTCTCGCCGACGCACTTCACAAGGCAAAGAATCTGCCCTGGTGCGTGAAGGCCTCGATGCCGAGGAGATCGTCAGCGGTTTCAGCGTCGTGTCAGCGCTATCAGCGGCTCAGTTTTCCCGACGTCGCACGATTCCCGAGATTCCCTGAAGAACCCATTGCCATCGATCGAGATGCCTAACGGCGTTAGACTGCGATGGCAGTATCGACATAGTGACCCGGAGCGCCCCCGCTCCCGCTCTCGCCGCGCACGAGGTCCACAGCCGTATAGCTACTCCGCGAGACCTCGCCACTTGTTTGCGCCGCGGCAGCCGCTATGAATCCGCCATGCTTCGTGGCGCATTCACGCTGACTCTCACCCTTTGCTCCGTCCTTGCTGCCAGCGCACCCGCGCAGCAGGACTCCGTACGCCCGCGATCGAAGTCAGCGCGCGATTCCGCCAAGCGCGACACTGAGCCAGCGTGGCCCACGCCGCCGGCGGCGCTGCCTGGGTCTCTTCTTCCCTCGCGTCGCATCGTCGCCTTCTACGGCAACCCACTCTCGCGGCGGATGGGAATACTCGCCGAAAAGCCCGTGGACTCGATGCTGGCGCGGCTCGATCGCGAAGTGGCCGCGTGGACTGTCGCCGACACGACGACGCCTGTCCAACCCGCGTTGCATCTCATTGCGGTCGTCGCGCAAGGAACACCTGGTCGCGACGGCAAGTATCGACAGCGCGCCGACACCGCGCTCATCGAACGCGTCTATGGATGGGCGCGGAGCCATGGCGCGCTACTATTCCTCGACGTCCAGCTCGGTCGCAGTACGCTCAAAGACGAGCTTCCCCGGCTGGTACCATTTCTCAAGCGGCCCGACGTGCACCTGGGCCTCGATCCCGAGTTCGCGATGGGCGAGAAAGGCACGCCGGGCACACGCATCGGCACGCTCGACGCTCGCGACGTGAACGACGCGATCGAGGTGCTCGCGAACCTGGTCACCACGGATTCGCTACCGCCCAAGATCCTCGTCGTTCATCGCTTCACACGCGACATGCTCACGCACTACGATCGCATTCGACTCGACCCGCGTGTTCAGGTCGTCATCAACATGGACGGTTGGGGACCGCCCTGGATGAAGCGCGAGTCGTACCGGCGCTACGTTGCGCGATATCCCGTCGAGTTCACGGGATTCAAACTCTTTTATCACAACGACACCAAAGCGGGCGATCGCCTGATGAAGCCGGCTGACGTGCTCGCGCTCTCCCCTCGGCCGATCTACATCCAGTACCAGTGAAGCTGGTGCTGAGCAGGTGATAGGTGATAGGTGATAGGTGTTAGGTGATAGGTGTTAGGTGATAGATGATAAATGTTTGTTCCTAGCACCTAGCACCTAGTACCTAGCACCAGCACCTAGCACCTTAGCCCGCCTATGCCAGACACGATTTCGCGCGAAGAGCTCCACGAGAAGATCCAACGCGGCGACCAGTTCTTTCTTTTCGAGGTGCTGCCGCGAATGTACTGGCGCAAACATCATCTTCCCGGAGCACGCTCGCTTCCCCTCGATGAGGTCGGGTCTGCGATTCCTACGCTCGTGCCCGATAAACATTCGGAGATCGTCGTCTACTGCTGGAATTTCACGTGACCGACGTCCAGTCGAGCCGCCCGTGATCTGGCGGCCATGGGTTACGACCACGTGCGCGACTACGCGCAGGGAAAGGAAGATTGGATCCGTGCGGGGCTGCCGCTGACGAGGGACTGACGCGTTTCGTCACACCAAGTTTGTGGGTAGCCAATTTGTCGCCGCCGTGAAACCCACTTACCCGTAATGAAACGGCGTGGTGTTCTTCGTCAGAATAGCATCGACGTGGATGCTATTGAGTGAGGGTTCGCATGATTCCCCGAATCGTTGTCGTTGGTCGAAAGGATGACGCGCTTGGTCGCGCGGTCACGGCGCGCACGAGCGAGCAGTCCTTCATGCTCGAGTTCCATCCTGGTGGAGATTCACTCATCGAGAGTTTGCGCGATGAATGTCCTTCGCTCGTCGTGATCGGTCTGCGCGGCCGTCGCGGTACCGCAGTGGGAGCGCTCGTTCGTCGTATCAAGTCCTGGTGTCCGCAGCTGCCGATCGTCGTTGCTTGTCTCGACGAGAGCGCTCCGGGACGCGAGGTGTTGCACGCCGCGCGCGCGGGCGCCGAGCATTTTGCATTCAGGCACGCCGACGATTTCCCGGCCGTGCTGCGTTCGCTCGTCGCGCGCCACATCGAATCTCGAGAGAGCATCGACGAGATCGATGACATCGGCCGCGCACGCGCGCGCGCAGAGCAGCGACGTTCGCCGCGTCGCAATCGTTATGCAGAGCGCGCGCCGTCGGCGGTGCTCGGGATGCTTCCAGCGTCGGTGTCGCCGCTGCTTCGTCGAATCATCCACGCGTGCGTTGTCGCCGTTCCACCGGAAACGGTGGACGACATGGCCGCGCGCATCGCGCTCGCGAAGCGGTCGCTCACGCGCGAAGTGGCGCGTCGCGGATGGCCAGCGCCGCACGTGCTGCTCAAGTGGGGACGACTCTTTCGTGGCGCGGCCGCCGGCGTCACCGCGCGGCTCGAAGGCACGCCGTGGGACGAAGCACAATGGATCATCGCCGTGGAGGCCGGCTACGGCAGCGTGCGCACGGCGAGTCGAGCGTATCGCACTCGCGCGGGCATCGGATTGCGGGAGGTCTGGCGCGACGGAGCAGCGGCGTTGCTCCCCGCGTTTCTTGCCGCGGTCCGGCATTCGCCGCCGCACCAATTAGCCAGCTGACGGATCGTCGCTCTGCGGATTGCCGTCCTGTCGCCCGAACGCGTCGTCGCGCAAGAATGCGTCGACGACGACCTTGAGGCCGCCCCCCGATCGCACTTCGAGCGAACGGAGGCCAGTATAGCGTTTCATCAAGTTTCGGAGCGGGGACGCTGAGTCGAGCCCGAACGCGGCGGCGACGTGCTCGAGTGCGCGGCCTTCCGCCTCGAGCAAATACGCAACGACCATCAGCCGAACCCAATTGAGCAGGGCGCCGGGCGACGGAAGCCCGCTCGTTCGGCACTGCTTCACGAGCGTCTTCACGTTCACGCCGAGGACTTGCGCGAGCGCACGCGAGCTGAAGTCGGGCCATGCATATTGCACGCACGTCTCGACGATCGACATCGCGTCTGGCGTGAGGTGCTCGCCTAACGCGGCTAGCACCTCGCGCGCGGCCGACGTCTGGGACGCACGCGCGAGCGTCTGTCGGAACGCGGCGCTCGAGTCATCGACTCCTCGGAACACCAATTCATGGACGCCCGCGTGCACGAGCGCGACGATCTCGCTCGAGAAGCGGTGCGCGGGCTGACAGAAGCCGATGAGTGCGATGCC
>DATBBP010000399.1:0-5922 GCA_036270935.1 Gemmatimonadaceae bacterium | reverse complement strand
GAACCAGTTGACGGACGATCCGAGGAGATAGGGCGGCTTCGCGCGCCACCACTTCAGTTCATTGGCCATCGTGGCGATATCGAGTCAACATGCGACGAACGTACTCGCAGTACATCGACCTCGCCAGCTATGCGCGGACTGAACATCGCCCCGGTGAAGCGGTGATCGTCTTGGCTAGCTCGAACGGGCCTCCCGCAACGCCGCGAGCGCGCGGCCACGCTCGTACTCCGAGGAGATGGAACGCGCAGCCTTGAGGTAGGCGTCGCGAGCCCCGCCGCCGAGATTATACGCGTCTGCGACCGCCACAAGCACGCGCGCCCGCTCATAGTCGCTCTTGATGGTGCTCGCGAGACCGATGACCTCTGCCACCTCATTCTTGGCCAGCTCTCCGGTGCCTAACAGCGCGAGAATCACGCGCGCCCGCTCGTAGTCAGACGAAATCTTTGCCACATCCTCGAGATAGAGAGGGTGCAATGACGGCGAGATGAGCTTCTTCTCGGTCATCGCAACGAGCGTGCGGGCAAGCTCGTAGTCCGACTTGAGCACACTCGCCGACTGCAATACCGCGGAGGCTTCTCGTGGCGAGAGGTCGGAGCGCGACAAGAGAGCAAAGAGCGCTCGATTGCGCTCGTAGTCGGACGACAACCCATTAACGGCTTTGAGGAACGCCGCGCGGGTGTCCTCGTCAGGCAAGCCATATTTGTCCGAGACAGCAACCAGAATTCGCGCCAACTCATAGTCGCTGCGCACATCGCGGCCCGCGAGCTCCAACGTTGTGCGCACCTCGAGCGGCGAGAGATGGGCACGCTCGATCAATCGCTGAAAATAAAGCCCGCGCACGTAATCGCTGCGAAGGTTATCAATTTCGTCGAATACGGCAGGCACTCCTCGAGCGAGGAGCTTGGGAAAGCGCACATCGATCGCGAAACCGGTCTGCCTATCGAGCTCGAGGAGGAATTCAGCAAACCAGTCGCGCGTGCGAGCGTCCCAAGGGCGCTCGGCGCCATCCACCGTGTAACGTCGATCGAGCTCGCCCTGGCCCGCCGGCTTCACCACGAGCCGCGTGAGCACTTCCCCCTCACGCACCGAGAGATCGAAGAACCCATCGCGCGATATCGATGTGATATCCGTGAGATCGTCATTGAATTGGATGTCACCTTGGGCCCGCAGGTCCACCGCGCAATCTCGTCCCGACCAGTGCGCCTCCCACGTCTTCATTCCCTGCTGCTCCTGCGTCGAATTCATGTGCGACGACCTACCGTCTATCGCGCAGACCCGAGGCGCAGCTAGAGCGCCTAACGACTTTCGAGTGAGAACCGAAGGCTTCGTGACGCCGCTCACGGGATTCGGCACGATCCGCGAAACGAGTGTCGCGGAAACGGAGGTGCTGACGCGAGCCACGTCAGCGTGATTCGCATGGTTTAATGCTCGCGCGCGCTCCGCTGGCTTCATTGCCGCCAACGGTACCGCGAGCGCGACGACAGCGATGCCGGTCACCACCGCGTCGAAACGCGTCGCCAACCGTCGCCGCAATCGTGCGTCGAGGAGAGCGTGGAGTCGCGTCTCCAGCGAGGGCCGTGTCGCAAAGGCGGGCGCCAACGATGTAATGGGTCTTGCACCGAGCTCGGAGACAATCGCCAATAGCTCCTCGGCGTAGCGAGTCGGGCGCACGCCAGCCGCCAGCACCGCGTCGTCACAGGCTTGTTCGCACTCGTGGCGGAGGCTTCCTTCGGCGAACCACACGAGAGGGTTCGGCCAGTATAGTGCTCTCACGACGCGGGCGAGCACCTGGGTCAAAACATCGTGACGTGTGATGTGCGCCAATTCGTGACGGAGGACCAGCTCGCGCCGCGCTTGTGACCACTCGTCAGCCTCGCGCGGCAGCAGGATCATCGGCCGCAGTATCCCCCATGTCACGGGCACGTCGATGTCGCCACTGACCAGGAGTGGGATAGCTGCGTCTCGACCGGCGATCGCTTGCAGCGCTCGATTCCAGGCAGAATTCGCAACGGGAGTCGCGCGCTTGCGAACGCGTATCAAAAACAGAGCGCCAAAAAGAATCTGCGACATAAACAACACGGCGCCTGCTCCCCAAAGGGCAAAGAAAGCAAGCGCGCCATCGATATCGGGCTCCCGCGGCGCGCTTGGACTTGCCGAGGCGAGCTCACCTAACGGCTGCCTGGAGAACGCCGACTCGTTAGGTGCGAATGTGGGAGACACGGTGGCCCGAATCGGTGCAGCGGCGGGCGCGTACGCTGACGTCCGGAGCAGCGACGGTGCCGCCGAGCTCGGGCCACCAAGAACAGGCACATTCCACGCGGGGACGAGGGCCCCCAAAGCGGGCAGCAGCGCGGCGCCGGCGATGGCGCCCAACCATATGAGATGGCGCGCCGCCGCGGCGCGTCGACGCATGCCGAACGTCACGAGCGCCGCGCCGAGGAAGATGAGCGACGACTTGGCTCCGATGACGAACAGAGCCTGGGCGAGCGAGATAGATGACATGGCTATTTTCCCTCCGCCTTCGCCTGGGCGACCATCTTCGCGAGACGGGCGCGGTCCGACGCCGAGAGCTCGCCATCGGCCATCTCGAGCAAGGCGGCGACGGCGCTCGTTGGCGAGCCGTCGAAGAAAGTCTGCACGAGGTGCCGCAGCGCGGAACGGCGCAGCTGCGATCGCGCCGCGGTCGGCTTGTAGACATACCGAAGTCCGTCCTGCTCGTGCGTGAGATGCCCCTTGTCTTCGAGGAGATTGAGCATCCCACGAACCGCTGAGTAGCTCGGCGGATCAGCCAGATAGTCGCGGACCTCGCCGACGGACGCGCGGCCGAGCCGGTAGACGACGTCCATGATCTGTCGCTCCCGGCGACCGAGATCGGTGTTCGGTGCTGCGGACATCAGGGACTCCCGTTTCCTGATAGATGTGCTAATGGCTTAGCATGTGCTAGTACGTTAGCACAGTGCGCAAAGGTGTCAAGGGCATGTAGCGACGACCTCTACAAACCCTCGTCACTCGCCTGGATCTCGAGAAGACGAATGCACCTAACGCCCCGCGATTCACCGACTTGCTCTATTTCGCAGCTCGAAAGCGGGCATCGAGTGTCTCCTCGAGCTCGAATGGAGAGAGTGTTCCCTCCACGATGGTGAGCCACTCGTGATCGCGGCAGGGCGCGCGGCGCTCTTCGCGCCCGCTCCGAAAGACCATCGTCCCTCCGGTGCCCTCCGGTCCCGACGGCTCGAACGTGACATGCCAGTGCCGTCGATTCTCGTCGGTATAGTTCTGCGTCGCCATGCATAGAAAGTAAGGGCGCCGTCAGTGTCCTACCGCACAAGACAGCCAGAGCTGCCTTCGCGACGGCCGCCCGGAACGAGCACGCCCCGCCCGTTGCGGGATGAGACTCCCAGCATCGAGTAGCGTTAGGCATTGACCCCTACCCCGCTTCTTCGACGAAGCGATAGCGTGACCATACGCGCTGGTGGTCGAGCGCGAGCGCGGCAAAACGCAGCGAGCGCTAGCCTCTTGACACTCTGGTGTACTACTACACATAGTACACCATGCTCCCGTTCACCGTCACGCTGCGCGCTGGGGAGTCGCCGTACCGGCAGGTCGTGTATGCCGCGACGCGCGCCATTGTGTCCGGGGAGCTCGCCCAGGGCGTCACCTTCCCGTCGGTGCGGGAGCTGAGCCAGGCACTCAAGATCAATCCCAACACCGCGCAGAAGGTGATCGCGGAGCTCGTGCGCAGCGGGCTGCTCGAGGTGCGGCCGGGTATCGGCACCATCGTCACCTGTGGACGGCGCGCGTCGGCCGCCGAACGCCGCGCACTGCTGTCGCACGAGGTGGAGCAGCTCGTCGTCGAGGCAAAGCGTCTGGGCCTCGAGGCGGACGACGTCATCGAAGCGGTGGAGGAGCAGTGGACGAGACTGTTCGGCGATCGCGTCATGGCGCGGAGCCGATGATACCTAACGTGTACGGCGTGTTCCCGGAGGAAGGCTATGGCGGCAATTGAAGCGAATTCGGTGAGCTTCAGCTACGGTGGCGTCAGCGCACTGCGCGATCTCGACCTCGAGGTGCCCGCGGGAGCCCTCTACGCCATGCTCGGGCCTAACGGCTCAGGGAAAACCACGCTGCTCCAGATTTTGATGGGCCTCCGCCGCGCGCGCTCGGGCCGCGCCGCGGTGCTCGGCGTCGACAGTCGACGCATGTCGATGAAAGACCGAGCGCAGATCGCGTACGTCGCCGAGGGCCAATCGCTCCCGAGCTGGATGCGGCTCGAGGAGCTGGAGGCGTACCTCGCGCCCCTCTATCCAATGTGGGACCGGGCACTCGCCAATCAGTTGCGGGAGCGCTTCAATCTGGACCCGACGCGAAAGATCGGTGCCTTTTCCCGGGGCGGTCAGATGAAGGCAGCGCTCCTCTGCGCGCTCGCGCCGCGGCCGCGCCTTCTCCTCATGGATGAGCCATTCACGGGCATGGACGCGCTCGTGAAGGACGAGCTGGTGCGAGGGTTGCTCGCTTCCGCCGGCTCCGAGGGATGGACAGTTCTGCTCTGCTCGCACGACATCGGAGAGCTCGAGCTCCTCGCTGACTGGGTCGGCTTCCTGGCGGAAGGCAAGATGCGTCTCTCCGAGCCACTCGACCTTGTTTACCAGCGCTTCAAGCGCGTCGAGGTGACGCTCCCATCGAATGGAGCCGACGTCGAGTATCTCGCTGAAAATTGGTTGTCTGTCGAGCGGTGCAACGACCGGTTGAGCTTCCTCTCATCGCGCGCGGACGTCGACGCCGAGCTCGCGCAGCGCTTTCCACCAACCGCCGAAGTGACGGTGCGCGCAGCGACTCTGCGTGAGATCTTCGTTGCCCTCGCGCGCGAATCCGAGCTGATGCAACGCAGGAGTGCCGCATGACATGGATCGGTGAAGTCGCTCACGTGGCGTGGAAAGACATTCGTCAACAGCGCTGGCTCCTCACAGCGTACGTCGCGCTCGTTGCCGTCGCGACGATTCGCGCCGCGTTCTACGCAACCATCGCTGACACCTCATCACCCTTCAGCGCGGCCATGGTGCTGGTGGTCGTCCTCGGTTGCATCGTGGGCGCGGTCGTGGTTCAGGGCGACTCGCCAACGCGGGCGGAAGCCTTCTGGCGCAGCCGGCCGTTTCGTCCTTCGGCGATGCTGGCCGCGAAGCTCCTCGTCGTGACGGGGATCGTGATCGCGGTGCCACTCCTGGGCGAAGCGATCGGCCTCGCCGCGTTCGACGTTCCGGGCCGGGACGTGCCGCTGCTCCTGCTCGGCTGCCTGACGAGCTTCGGCTTGTGGTTGATGATCTCGGTGCTACTCGGCAGCCTAACGAGCGACCTGCGAAGCTTCGTGGTCGCGTTTATCGTGATGTTGATCGCGATCGGCATGCTCACAGCCTATCTAGCGTCGGGGAGGAGTATCGCGCTGCCGTCGACGAGCAGAACGTTCCTGACGATCGGCATCGCGGCAGCTGTTCTGGGTATCCTGACGCTCGTGCTGCTGTACCAGCAGCGGAGCTGGCGTTGGCTTGCGTGGACTACGACCGGCGTGACGAGCGCGGGAGCACTCCTGACGATCTTTGCCTTACCGTTCGCGACATCCGGGAATGGAACGCCGATTTCCGTGGGGCCGCTCGAAGCGAGCGTCGAGAATCCGAGGGCGCTCGTTGGTATACGAGAGCGCTTGGCTTTCACCATCACCGCTCCGCAGGCGCCGGATTCTCTCACGTCGGCATTCTTCGTGGAGAGCGTGACCGCGGAGCTGGCCGACGGATCGACGCTGTACCTTCGGGAAGTAACACCGTGGACTGTGCGGCTGCACACCGCGGATATTCCTGTCGGCTCGGTCTCGTGGCTGCGACACAACTTCGCCGCACCGATCAAGGCCATCGTGAACCTAACGAGCGAGGA
>DATBBP010000398.1:0-4557 GCA_036270935.1 Gemmatimonadaceae bacterium | reverse complement strand
TTATGCACGCCACAATCTTCTGGGGTTTCATTGTTCTGACCGCAGGTACGTTGGAGATCTTCGGCCAAGGGTTGTGGAGTGGGTTCTCGTACGAGCGGATACTCTGGCACCCGTTGTACGTTGTCTTTGCGGCGTCACAGGACGCCTTCGCTGTCTTCGTCCTCGCCGCCGTCGCGTTCGCGTTTTATCGGCGACTCATCCTGCATCCGAAACGCCTCGAGGGCGATAAAATCGAGCATCTCGATGCGTACATCATCCTCGGCCTGATCGCCGGATTGATGGTGACGCTGCTCTTTGCGAACGCCTTTCTCTCGATCCTCCAACCCGACGCGGTTGGTCCGGAGAAGTTCGTCTCCCGCGCGCTCGCGACGCCCTTCCAACATCTCTCGCCACTCGCCACTCAGAACTCGCAACGGTTGTTCTGGTGGTCTCACGTCCTTCTCGTTCTGATCTTTCTCAATTATCTGCCGTACTCGAAGCACCTGCACGTTGTCTCTTCGCTCATCAACGTCTATTTCTCGAACACGAGCGGGCGCGGCGAGCGCACTGCGATGCGGCCGATGGACCTCGAGGCCGAGGCCGATACGTTCGGCGCGAGCGATGTCGAGCAGCTCACCTGGAAGAATCTCCTCGACGGCTATTCGTGCACGGAGTGCGGCCGCTGCACCGCGGCGTGCCCCGCACACATCACGGGTAAGCTCCTCAGCCCGCGAAAGATTGTCGTCAACACGCGCGAGCGGTTGATGGAGAAGGGGCCTGTTGCGACGGGCGATACCATGGCCTTCTTCGGTCCTGACCTCGTGCACGGCGAAGGAAAAGACGCGACGGAGTCGTTAGGCGATAGTCCGTTGTCACATCGCTTGCTCGACAACTATATCACCGAACAGGAGCTCTGGGCGTGCACGAGCTGCCGCGCGTGCGTGCAGGAGTGCCCGGTATCGATCGATCAGCTCGACATCATCAATCAGATGCGCCGCAACCTCGTGCTCACCGAGTCCCGGTTCCCGGAAGAGATTCAACCGGCATTCGAGTCGCTCGAGCGAAACGGTGCGCCGTGGGCATTCAACGCCGCTGATCGCGCCCGCTGGGCCGAGGGGCTCGAGATCTCGACGATGGCGGAGCTCGTCGAGCACGGCGAGCGCCCCGACGTGCTGTTCTGGGTCGGGTGCATGGGTTCCTTCGACGATCGTGCGAAGAAGATCACGGTCGCCTTCGCTCGCATCCTTCAGGCGTGCGGAGTCAGATTCGCGATTCTCGGGCAGGAGGAGCACTGTCACGGCGATCCCGCACGTCGTATGGGCAATGAGTATCTCTACCAGATGCTGGCGAAGGACACGATTGAAACGTTGAACCGCTATGCGGTGACGACGGTGGTCACCGCGTGCCCGCACTGCTTTCACCAGATCGGCAACGAGTTTCCTCAGCTTGGCGGCAACTACGAGGTCATTCACCACTCGACCTACATCGAGCGGCTGCTTCAGGAAGATCTCGTGCCGCTTCGCACCGACGAGGGCCGGCGCCTAACGGTCGCATATCACGACTCGTGCTACCTCGGGCGATACAATGACATCTATGACGCGCCGCGCGAGACGATCCGACGCGCGCTGCCCGTCGTCACCCTCGTCGAGCCCGCACGCTCTCGCTCCCGCGGCCTCTGCTGTGGCGCGGGCGGTGGGCGGATGTGGATGGAAGAGCGGGAGGGCAAGCGCATCAACATCGAGCGCACCGAAGAGCTGCTCGCAACTGGTGCCGACGCGATTGCGGTGGCTTGTCCCTTCTGTATGACGATGATGAGCGACGGCCTGAAAGCGAAGGAGTCCGCTGTCCCGGTCCTCGATATCGCCGAGGTGGTCGCCGGCCGGCTTTCTTAACGCTCCGCCCTCCGCCCTCTACCCTCTTCCCAATCGATAGAGGCTGATCGTCTGTCGGATCGCGCCGTCCACGTACGGCACCTGCTCATGTGCAATGAGACGCAGGCCACGCTCCGCGGCGTCGCGAACGAACTCCTCCGCCGCGATCCGACCGGGATCGGCAATGACCGCCTCGCCCTTCCGCGTGAGCGTGATGTCCACGGCGCGGGCGACCAGCTGGCCATACGCGCGCTCGTAGAGCACATCCGACCCGACCACGAGATCGAATCGGCCGAGATCCGTCGGCAGCGCGCGCCAATCCACCAGACGCGTCTCCGGAATCTTTCCCGTGTGCTCCGCGACGTTGACGGTCGTAAACTGGAGCGCGTCTTCGTAGTAATCGGTTGCGCAAACGCGAAACCCAGCCAGTGCCGCCGCGGTCGCGACGAGGCCCGCGCCGCATCCCAGCTCGAGCAACGAGCGTCTCCTGCCGTCGAGTCGGGCGACGTACGACGCGAGAATGCGCGCCGATGGCCAGATGTCCGCCCAATACGGCAAGCGCTCGTCGCGCTCGAAATCGGCTTCGTCGATCAGCTCGTCCGCGCTCTCCGGATGCAAGAGTGACAACTCGCGATCGTCGACGACGATGACCGATTCAACCGTTCGAAAACGCCGGCCAAGCCGGTCGCGAAGCGCGTCGATCTCATCGGCCGCATCGGACGAGCTCACAGCATGAGCTCCGTCGTCAGAAGGCCGCCATCGCCTAACGGCAAAGCCGCGAGCGTCGCCCCGGCGGCGACCGGTCCGCGTCCAAATTGATCGAGTGGAACGACGAGCAACGCGTCGGCACGTGCCATCGATGTCAGCAGGCCCGAACCTTGTGGCCCGGTCAATCGTGCGTGCATCACGCCGCTCTCGTCAGGCGTGAGAACGACCCGGAGGAAATGCGTGAGCGGCGCACTGATGCTCACCTCCTCGTCGAGCGTCACGGTAAGCGGCGCTGGGAAAACGCGGCGCTCGCCTCGCAGGCGCCGAATCGCCGGCTGTCCGAAGACCTCGAACGTCACCATCGCCGACACGGGGTTCCCCGGTAAGCCGAGCCACGGCGTGTCGCCAAGAAGGCCGAAGCCTAACGGTCCCCCCGGCCGGATCTTGACGCGCCAGAATCGCATCGCCGCACCGAGCTCGCGAAGCACCTCGCGCGTGAAATCGAAGGTGCCGACAGACACGCCTCCCGTCGTCAGCAAGAGATCGCATCCCCCATCGCGCGCATCCTCGAGCAGCTTGCGCAGGGCCTGACGATCGTCGCCACAGCGACCCAGGTCCAGCACGTCCGCGCCAACGATGCCGGCCGCCGCACACAGCGTGTAGCTGTTGCTGCTCACGATTCGCCGTCCAGCAAGCACCTCGTCGAATTCGTCGACGTCGACAAGCTCGTCGCCCGTGGCGAGCACCGCGACGCGTGGTCGGCGATGCACTTCGAGCTTGACTGCGCCGACCGAGGCGAGGACGCCCAGCTGCGACGGGCCGATCACCGTGCCGGCCGCGACGGCGACGTCTCCGGCTTCAAGGTCCTCTCCCCTCGGACGCACGTTGCGGCCCGCATCTCGGGCGTCGGCAATGAGCACTTCCTCATCACCGCGGTTGGTGTCCTCGACGCGGATCACGCTGTCGGCGCCCGGTGGCACCGGCGCCCCCGTCATGATCCGGATCGCCGTTCGCGGAGCGAGCGGCGACTCCGCCAAGCCGCCCGCGGCAATTGTCGCGGTAACCGGAAGAGCGACGGGTGCATCACCCCGCGCCCCGCGCACGTCTACCGCCCGCACGGCGTAACCGTCCATCGACGCGTTGTCCCACGGCGGCAGCGCGAGCGGAGAGAGTACGTCGCGCGCGAGCACTCGGCCAAGCGACGCGGCGAGTGCAACGCTTTCACTCTCGAGCGGCACCAGATCCGCCAACAGCGCGGCGGCCGCCTCTCGAACGGTCAGCGATGTCCGCGGCGTCGGCTCGGTAGGTGTCACCGCAGAGGCAGTGCCGCGAGACGTGCCGCGATGGAATCCTGCATGCGCGTAACGTCGCCGGCGGGCACCGTCCAGTTATTTGCAAGCATGCTGAAGATCAACGTGCGGCCACCAGCCGTTCGAACGTAGCCAGAGAGCGAACGCGCGTTCGCCACTGAGCCCGTCTTCGCATGAACGTTGTTCTCTGCCGCCGTGCCGCGCATGCGCGTTTTGATGGTGCCATCGACGCCCGCGATCGGCAGCGCGTCGTAGAAGAGTTGAAAGTTCGGCGACCGGCGCATCACATCGAGAACGTGAACGAGCGCTTCGGGCGCGAGGTAATCGTAGCGCGAGAGGCCGCTGCCGTCGCGAATGACGTACGTCGACGGCGGAACTCCCCAGGCCGCGAGTTGACGCTCGGCGACCTTGCGACCGCTGTCCGCCGTCCCCGAGCCGCCACGCTCCAGCCCGATCGTTCGCAGGAGCATTTCGGCAATCTGGTTCTGCGACGGTTTGAGGAGCGCGGGAAGAATGTCACGCAGCGGCTTCGAGACGAAGGTCACGAGCGTGTCGCCGCTGACGGGGAGGGTGTCGGCGCTCACTGCGGGAGTCGAATCGACCTGGATGCCGCGGTCGCGCAACGCCTCGGTCAGCGCCGCGACGTAGGCGAGATCCGGATCATGATGAGTGATTTCTAATGTCACGCT
>DATBBP010000397.1:0-11497 GCA_036270935.1 Gemmatimonadaceae bacterium | reverse complement strand
TGGCGCCGGCGACGAGCCGCTGGCACTCCAGGTGCGCCACATCTCGGCCGAGGTGTTCTCGATCCTTGGGGTGCGGCCAGCGGTCGGACGCACATTTACCATCGCCGACGACAACCCAAGCGCGCCACGCGTTGCCGTGATCAGCCACGATCTGTGGCAACAACGATTCGGTGGACGGCCGAATGTTGCCGGCGAGACATTCAGGCTCGGCGGCATTCAGTACATCGTCGTCGGCGTGCTGCCTAACGGGTTCCGCTTCTTCACGCCGGTCCCAGTCTGGGCTCCGATTCGCTTCGGCGTGGAGGATCGAAACTGGTCAGGACGCTTCCTCAAGGTGATCGCGCGGCTCAAGCCGGGCGTATCGCCGGAGCGAGCGGACGCCGAGATGCACATGATCGGTCAACGCCGCGCGCTGACGTATCCGCAGTTCGACGCGAACTGGACGGCAAATGCTCAGCCTCTACGCGAGAATCTCACGGGCAATGTTCGGACGGGACTCCTCGTGTTGCTCGGCGCCGTGGGATTTCTGCTGGTCATTGCCTGCGTGAATGTGGCGAATCTGATGCTCGCGCGTGCGAGCGCACGCCAGAAGGAGATCGCGATCCGCGCTTCGCTCGGCGCGACGCGAGCTCGTCTCGTCAGGCAATTGTTGAC
Organism: Gemmatimonadaceae bacterium; assembly: GCA_036270935.1. Lineage (GTDB taxonomy): Bacteria > Gemmatimonadota > Gemmatimonadetes > Gemmatimonadales > Gemmatimonadaceae > AG2. Next base: position 10,843 of record DATBBP010000397.1, on the reverse strand, counting down.
CGAGAGCTTGTTGCTCTCCGTCGTTGCATCGCTCATCGGCCTCGGCCTGGCCGCGGCGGCGACCCGGGCAATGGTTGCGCTCATTCCGCCCACCTTCCCCGCGCAAGCCATCACCGATGTCGCCATCGATGGCCCTGTGCTCGCTTTCACCGTGGCGATTGCCGTATTGACGGGATTGGCTTTCGGGCTCGTGCCGGCGCTCAGGCTGTCGCGAGGCGCTCTTCACGACACGCTCAAGGAAGGAGGGCGAAGCGGCATGGCGGCGACGCGCGGGACAGGCCGGCTTCGCGACGCGCTTGTCGTCGCCGAGCTGTCGCTCGCGATCGTGCTGCTTGCCGGTGCTGGACTGATGATCCGGTCGTTCACGGCGCTCCGACACGTACAGCTTGGCTTCGAGCCAGAGCACGCATTGATGGCGCAGCTATCGATTCCGACGAGCAAGTATCGCAGCGATACGTCGCAGGTCGAATTCTTCCGCGCCGTCGAGACACGTGTCGCGGCATTGCCGGGCGTGCAGGCGGTCGGTGCGATCAGCTATCTCCCACTCACCGGTGATCGCTCGGCGAGTGACTTCATTGTGCCCGGCAGGCCGGCACCGCCGAAGGGCGCAGAGCCCGTTGGCGACATGCGCGCGGTGACCGCCGGCTACTTTCGCGCGATGGGAATTCCGATCAAGGCGGGACGGCCACTCACGGATGCCGACCTGGCGAACTCGCCGTCCGTCGCCGTCGTGAGCGAAACGCTGGCGCGAACGATCTGGCCTAACGAGAACGCCGTCGGAAAGTTCATCGATTATCAGTGGTACAAGATGGAGCACGTACAGATCGTCGGTGTCGCAGGCGACGTTCATCACGAGGGCGTCGACAAGGCGCCGTTCATGGAGATCTACCGTCCGCTCTCGCAGTTCGTGTATCCGGCGATGACGCTGGTCGTGCGTACCGCCGGTGATCCGTCGACGCTCGCCAGACCATTTCGGGACGCGGTGCGCTCAATGGACCGCGATCAACCCGTGGGCCGGCTCGAGCCGATGGATGCGCTGGTCGGCGAATCGCTGGGCAGCAGTCGACTGAGCACGATGCTGTTTGGATTGTTCGGTGCGCTCGGTCTCGTTCTCGCGTCTGTCGGGATCTACGGAGTGATGTCGTACGGTGTGATCCAGCGAACCCACGAGTTTGGTCTGCGGATGGCGCTCGGTGCGCGTGAGAGCGATGTGCGCGGACTGGTTGTCCGGCAGGGCGCGATCCTCTCGGGCGTAGGAATCATCATCGGCCTCGCCGGCGCGTTCGCGCTCACGCGCGTGATGCGGACGTTGCTCTTTGCCGTGACGCCGTCGGATCCCGCGACGTACGCGGGAATCGCATTGGTACTGGGCGCGGTCGCACTCCTCGCGTCGTACCTACCGGCGCGAAGGGCGACGCGCGTGGATCCGGTGATTGCGTTGCGGGATGCGGGTTGAGAGCTGCGGGGCGCGGGACGCGGGGCGCGGGGCGCCGTGACTGGGGTGCATCTATAGCTTCTACCCGCATCCCGTACCCCGCACCCCGCACCCCGCACCCCGCGCCACATGCCCGTTCAGACACTCGATTCGCGCACTGCTCTCGTTCTCATCGATCTTCAGAAGGGCATCACGGCGATGCCGACCGTCGATCCTGCGGACGCAATCGTCGAGCGGGCCGCGGCTCTCGCGCGCGCATTCCGCGAACGCGAGCTGCCAGTGGTCCGTGTACGCGTTGCGTTCTCGCCCGATGGAGGTGACGTGATTCGTTCGCGCGTCGACGCGCCACCGCCTGCGATGACGCGAGGGCCCGATTGGGCCGAGCTACGCGAGGAGATCGGCACTGGCCCGCACGACATCATCATCACCAAACGACAGTGGGATGCTTTTTTCGGGACGGAGCTCGACCTGCAGCTACGGCGCCGCAAGATGACGGGCATCGTGTTCGCTGGGATCTCGACAAGCATCGGCGTCGAGTCGACGGCCCGGCATGGCCGTGAGCTCGGTTACGAGATCGCGATCGCGAGTGACGCGGTCACTGATACGGTAAAGGCGGCGCACGAGAACAGCCTGCAGCGCATTTTCCCGCGACTCGGACAGATCGACACGAGCGCGGCAATTATCTCTGCGCTGCGTGTAGAGGGCTGAGGGTGCGGGGGCTTTAGAGTTCTCTCACGTGCATCCCACACCCCGCACCCCGCATCCCTCTATCCGCCGTCTTCGTGCTCGTACGACGGCGGAAGGATGGCCGATAACACTTGTGCCATCTGCTCCCAACCCGTCGCAAGCTCGCGACGCAAAGGAGTGAGCGTCGTGTCGCCAGACTCCGCCAAGTCGCGAATCATGTCGCGAATGGTCTCGATGCGTGCAAGCCATCCATGCGTGATCTTGCGTGGATCATCAGGTGGCAACGCGTCGTTGGCCAGACTGATGAGCGCGAAGATCTCGTCGGCACCCGTGACTTTGACGGTTTCGCCGTTAGGCCCCTCGATGACGATGTAGTCGACGCGGTCGACGACGTCGAGCGAGATCGGGCCTGATCGGCGAACCTTCCATTCTCGGGGCTCGAGAGCAGGACGGATCGCGTCGGTCATATCTAACAAAGCTATACCCGTCGCTAGGGCGGTGCAGCAAGAGGCGCGGCTGCGTCGTCGCAAAGTTCCGCCAATGTACCATACGCGCCAACCACTGCAATCGCTGTTGGCGAATCGTTGGGAGCGCTGGCTTTCCGCTTACATTCAGTTTATACTGAACGTACAGATAATTCCACCCCGCCCATGACCGATCCCCAATCCTTCATCGAGCGCATGGGGCTCGCCGCCGAAAACGACGGCCTCTCCCGCATCGCCGGCCGACTCTTCGGCGCCCTCCTTCTCCATAGCGACCCCCGCTCCCTCGACGACCTCGCCGAGCAACTCGCCGTCAGCAAGGCAAGCATCAGCACCGAAGCGCGCCGCCTCGTCGAACGCGGCGTCGCCGAGCGGATCGGCAAGCCGGGCGACCGACGTGACTATTACACCCTCACGCCTGACTTCTTCGCCCAGATCATCCGTTTCCGACTCGGCCGATGGGCGGGACTCCACCGCCTCGCGCGCGAGATGCAGGGGGCAGACGACAATCTGCCGCGACACGTCCGCGATCGCTTCACCTACATCGATGACTTCAGCGCCTTCGTGCTCTCTCGCGTCGACGACGCGCTCCAGGAGTGGAGTGAGCGTGAGCGACAACCCGCCGCACCACGGGATCGTCGCGCCGCTGGACGGCGAGAGCGCAGTCTGACGCCGAAACCCGTCGCGAAGCGACAGGGAGCGAGAGAGCGCCTTGGCTGATCCGGTACGCCAAACCGCAGTTGCCGAAGCGACAGTCGAGCCAGGGCCTTTACGCATTCTTCCAACCGCGGTAACAGCGCGCGGCGACTCGCATAAATACCTCATCGCCTTCGCCGTAGTGCTCGCGGCGCTCATGCAGGTGATCGACAGCTCGATCGTCAACGTTGCGCTGCCGGATATGATGGGGAACCTGGGCGCGAGTCTCGACGAAGTCGCGTGGGTGTCCACGGGTTACATCCTCGCGAGCGTGATCATCATACCGCTCACGGGTTGGCTTGGCTCGATGTTCGGGCGCAAGCGCTATTTCGTTGGCTCGATCGTGCTGTTCACGCTGTCGAGCTTTTTCTGTGGAGCATCGCACACGCTGGGGACGTTGATCTTTTGGCGCATCGTCCAGGGCCTGGGCGGCGGCGCGCTGATGACGGTATCGCAGGCGGTCCTCTTCGAGGCGTTCCCACGCGAAGAAGCTGGTATGGCGATGGCCCTTTTCGGGCTCGGCGTCATGGTCGGGCCGACGATCGGTCCAACGCTCGGCGGCTGGCTCACCGACAATTACGGCTGGCCCTGGATCTTCTACATCAATCTGCCGGTGGGCATCCTGGCGTCGGTGATGATCGCGACCTACGTCCACGACTCCCTGCACCAAAAGAAGCCGCCGACGATCGATTATATCGGGATTGGGTTGCTCGCAGTGAGCGTCGGCGCCATTCAGTACGTGCTCGAGCACGGACAGCGTGACGACTGGTTCGATTCGTCGCTCATTCTCGGTCTCACCGTGACCGGCGTCCTCGGGCTCGCTCTCTTGCTCTGGCGCGAGCTGACGACCGAGCACCCCGTAATCGATTTTCGCGTTCTGCGCCATCGACAGATGTGGGTCGGTACGCTGCTCGGCGTCGTCATGGGCGTTGGGCTCTACGCGATGTCGTTCACGCTGCCCGTGTTTCTGCAAAGCGACTTGCGCATGACGGCAGAACAGACGGGCATCGTGATGCTGCCGGGTGCGATTGCAACGGCGCTCTCGATGTTCGTCGTCGGGCGAGTGTCGAACCGATTCGATCCACGTTTGCTCATCACGGCAGGCGCGCTGATTTTCGCGACCGCGGCCTGGCAACTTTCGAGGGTGACGGGGCTGAGCGGCGGCAGCGACTTTTTCTGGCCGCTCATCCTGCGCGGCATTGGGCTCGGTTTGATGTTCGTTCCGTTGACAACCATCACGCTGGCCGAGCTCAGTCCCCAAGAGCTGGCTCAGGGAACGGGCCTATACAATTTCTTTCGTCAGTTGGGAGGGTCGTTCGGCATTGCCGTGATCGCGACGTTGCTGGCACGCTACACCGCGCAAGTCCACGCGACGCTGGCCGAGCACATTACGCGCACCGATGCGGTGAGTCTCGGTCGCTTGCAGGCGCTGACGCAGGGGATGATGGCGCGCGGCGCGGACATGTGGGCAGCGCGACGCGAAGCCCTGACGTTACTCGATAGGCAGGTCACGGCGCAGGCGAGCGTGATCGCGTACTCGCGGATCTACGTGCTCAGCGCGCTGTTGATCCTGGCGCTGATACCGCTGCTCGTGCTCGTGCGGCAGACGAAGGGTGCGGGTGGGGATCACGCGGTGATGGAGTAGGCGTGGCGTGGTGCGTGGCGCGTGGCGCGTTAAAAATGGAAAGCCCGGCGAGCAAGCTCGCCGGGCCCTCCGATTCACTCGTCACTCGTCACTCGTCACGCTTCACGCGCCACGCGCAACGCGCCACGCATTAGAACATGATTCCGAACGTCAGCGGGACAAAGGTCGTCGCCGTGCCATCGGTGTTCATGTGGTGATAGCGCGCCTCGGCGAAGAAGCGGCCCATGAGCGAGACGCCGACGCCGGCGTTATAGCCGAGCTTCGACGTGCTCGTGCTGCCGGGGACTCCGTTCACGGTCGTGATGGCGCCGTAGTAGCCGAGACCGGCAATCGCATATGGCTTGATTGGCGACGGAACCGGGAGATCGAACGTCGCGGCGGCGCCTGCCATCCACAAGTTGCTCGACGCGTTGATCGTCGTGCCACCCGCGCTGTAATCCTTGCCAGGGAAGTGCGTGATCGACCCCTCGAGGCGGAAGCCGAGCGGGATCATTGGCGCGCTCAAGCTGAGAAGGGCGCCCCCGTTAAAGCCCATGTTCGCGCCATCGCTGTAGTCGCCTTTCGGGAAGCTCACGCCCGCCGTAACGCCCATGTGCGGGAACTGCGCTTGCGCCGGCATTGCGCCAAAGGTCAGCGCGGCCAGTGCGATCATACCGAGTCTGCCGTATTTCATGTTGATTTCTCGCTGGTGGGGAGGGAACACTATGTGCCGTCGCAACCGTCGGGCGCGGCTCGTTCAGCGTCGCGGGAAGGCGGCGACGCGTAACGACCGCTCGGGTAGAGACGTAATACCAGCAAACTGACGAATCGACAAAGAAACCCGTAACGCCGCACCATGTTCATATCAGACTTTGCAATCAAACGACCGATCGTCACCGTGGTGACGATGATCGCGCTTGTGGTCTTCGGATTGGCAGCTTTAGCACGTTTGGACACGGACGAGTTTCCGGACATCGACGCGCCCATCGTGTTCGTCGCGATCGCCTACCCGGGCGCTTCGCCCGATGTCGTCGAGCGCGAGGTCGTGACGCGCCTCGAGGACAAGATTTCCGGCATCAGCGGCATCGATAAGATCAACTCGACGTCGACCGACGGATTCGCGCAGATCATCGTGCAATTCGTGTATAGTAAACCCGTCGATCAGGCGACCCAGGACATCCGCGACGCGATCTCCGCGGTTCGATCGCAGCTGCCCGCGGAGATTCTCGAGCCCATTATCCAAAGGTTCGATCCGAATCAGCTTCCAATAGTTTCGCTCGCTCTCACGTCATCCGTCCTTTCGCCCCCGCAACTCACCGCGCTTGCCGATCCCGCGATCGCCGGCGACCTGCGTGCAATTGCGGGCGTGGCGCAGGTGAACGTCGTCGGTGGAGACAGCGCACAGCTGAGCATCAACGTGCGCCCGAGCGATCTCTCCGCCTTTGGCGTCGGCATCGATCAGGTCGTGAACGCGGTCCGTGCGCAGAACCTCGCGGCGCCGGTCGGTCAGGTGAACACTGCGCTCGAGCAGCGTTCGATTCGTCTCGAAGGACGTTTCGAGCACCCAGAGGAGTTCAATCAGCTCGTGATCGCCCAGCGCGGCGGCAACCTGATCACGTTAGGCCAGGTCGCCAACGTCGCGGCGGGCGCTGCGGAACCGACGTCGGCGGCGCTGTACAACGGTCGTCAGGCAATCGGTCTCGATATCGTGAAGTCGCGCGAGTATAGCACGACCGCGGTGGCGGACCTGGTCAAAGCGCGCATCGCCCAACTGCAGAAGACGCTGCCGGCGGGGACTCGACTCGAGATCGTTCGAGACGCGGGTGATCGTGTGCGCCACTCGGTGCGCAACGTCGAGGAGGCGCTCGTCGAAGGCGCGCTCCTCACCGTGCTTGTCGTATTTCTGTTCCTCAACTCCTGGCGCTCGACGGTGATCACGGGGTTGGCGCTGCCGGTCTCGGTGCTGACGTCGTTCGTCCCGTTGCTGCTCTTCGGCTTTACGCTCAACACGATGTCGCTGCTCGGGCTTTCGCTTGCGATCGGCATTCTGATCGACGACGCGATCGTCGTCCGCGAGAACATCGTTAGGCACGTCGAGTTGGGCAGCGACCACATGACGGCGGCCCACGAGGGAACCGACGAGATCGGACTCGCGGTCACGGCGACGACCTTCTCGATCGTCGCCGTCTTCGCGCCGGTCGGATTCATGTCGGGCATTGCTGGCCAGTGGTTCAAGCCGTTTGCGCTCACGATCGCGTGCGCGGTGCTCGTGTCACTTTTTGTCTCATTCTCGCTCGACCCTATGCTCTCCGCGTATTGGCCCGATCCGCAGCTCGAGGCGCACGAGCGACGCAATCCAATAGCGCGCGCGCTCGTCCGATTCAACACCTGGTTCGATCACCAGGCGGATCGCTACAAAGGCCTCATCGCCTGGTCGCTCGATCATCGCTGGACGATGGTCGCCCTGGCCGCCGTGTCGTTCGTACTGGCGATCGCGCTGCAGGTCGTTGTCGGCGGTTTTGAGTTCGTTCCGGTGAGCGATCAGAGCGAGTTGAACATTGCGATCCAGACGCCACCAGGGTCGAGTCTCGACTACACGTCGCTCAAGGCGGAAGAAGTCGCGCGCATGTTTCGCGCGCGCCCCGAAGTTCTGTACACCTATACGACGGTCGGCAACAGCAACGGCTCGGGCGAAGTCGACAACGCGAGCGTGTATGTGCGTCTCAAGCCAAAGCGCGATCGCTCGATCAGCCAGGATCGGCTCGGCCAGGTGATGCGCAATCGCTTGCGCTTGTTAGGCGGCGCAACTGCGTTCACGTTCGCGTCCGGCTTTGGCGGCGCGCAGAAGCAGCTCCAGCTTCAGCTCCAGGGCCCAGATCCGACGACGCTCGCCCAGCTCGCCGACCAGATCGAAACGATCGTGCGCAATACGAAGGGCGCCGTGGATGTCGGCTTGTCGACGCGCGGCCAGAAGCCGGAGCTGAATGTCCGTGTCAACCGTGGCCTCGCCGGCACGTTAGGCGTGAATCTGAGTCAGCTCGCGACTTCGCTGCGGTTTGCCTTTGCGGGCGTCGACGCGGGCACCTGGGTCGATCCGCAAGGAATCTCCCGCTACGTCCATGTCCGGTTGATGCCGGAGTCTCGCGAGAACGCCGACGACCTGGGCCGACTACCAGTCGTGGTAACGCCAACGGCGGCGACGGCTGCCGCCGCTACGGCAAACGCAGCATCAGCCAGCCCTCCGGTCGTGCCGCTCGGCCAGGTCGCGACGATCACGCCGAGCTTCGGACCGGCGCAGATCGATCACTATCAGCGGCAGCGTGTAATCACCATTGGTGCGAACGTCGAAGGCGCGTCGTTCGGGAAGGTCTCACAGGACGTGATGAGCAAGGTCAATCGGGTGCAGCTGCCCGCTGGATATCGCGTCTCGGCAGGCGGACAGGCGGAGAGTCAGAGCCAGGTCTTCGGCAGCATCTTCGCCGCGCTCGGCGTCGCGGTGATGCTGATGTATCTGATTCTCGTGGTTCAGTTCGGTTCGTTCCTCGATCCGCTCGCAATTCTGCTCTCGCTGCCGCTCTCGCTGATCGGCGTGGTGCTGGCGCTGATCATAACGAGAGACACGCTCAATCTGATGAGCCTCATCGGCGTGATCCTCCTGATGGGCATCGTGGCGAAGAACGCAATCCTGCTCATCGACTTTGCGAAGTGGGCGCACAAGGACCGTGGCGTCGATTTGCGGGAGGCGCTGATCGAAGCGGGGCGCATCCGCCTGCGCCCGATCTTGATGACGACGCTCGCGCTCATCGCCGGCATGGTGCCGGTCGCACTCGGCCTCGGCGAAGGCGCCGATTTCCGCGCGCCGCTGGGTCGCGCCGTGATCGGCGGCGTCATCACGTCGACGGTCCTGACGCTCGTCGTGATTCCGACGATTTACGAAATTCTCGATGAGTGGCGAGAGGGATTGTTCGCGAGATTCCGGGGGCCCGCCGTGGCACATGCGCCCGTGCCGGCTGAGAGTCCGGGCGACTGAGTGCGATTCGCATCGGGATGACAGAGCTCGAATCAGCGCGACCGGCGTCGTTTGTGCAGAGCCAATCCATTGCCCGAATCAGCCGAATCGATTTCTTCGAAGAACATCCCCGCGGGCTCGCCGGCCACGCCGAGGGCCGTGACGACGTCGTGAATTCCCGAGGCGACGACGCGCAGTTTGGCGGGGGGCATGGCGTCGAGCGCGTCGAAGAGCTGCGCTTGCGCCGAGGACATCGCGCGCCGGAGCAGGGCGCGTCCCGACGGCGTCAGGGCCAGCTCGGCGCGGCGTGCGTCGTCGTCGGCGCGCCCGCGCCTAACGAACCCACGGTTCACGAGGCGCGCGACGACGACGGAGACCGTACTTTGGTGCGTGAAGGTGCGATCCGCCAACTCGTTCACGGACAGCGTCGGCGCCTCGGCGAGGCGCTGAAGCACGAGCAGTTGCGCAGCGCTCAGTTGCCACCGTTGCTCGGCGCGGCGATGCGACTGATGCAGCGCGCGGACGATTCGTCGTAGTCCGTCGACGACCTGGGCTACGTCGTCTCGATGCTTGTCTGGACGCCGCTGCGCCACGTCGCGCTCCCGAGTTTCCTCTTCGCGGTTAGGCAACGGTCACTCGGAGATTACGAGCCCGGCATCGATCGCGTCGATCGTCGGGCATCCAGCGAGTGCCATTGCAAGATCGATCTCCCTTCGCAGATGCTCCAAGACGGCGGTCACGCCTGCTTGGCCATCGAGGGTGAGTCCCCAGAGCACCGGCCGTCCAACGAGTACCGCTCGAGCGCCCAGGGCGATCGCCTTGAGCACGTCCGTCCCACGACGGACGCCGCCGTCGAGCAGTATCTCGGTCTGGCCCGCGACCGCGTCGACGATATACGGAAGCATCGTGATTGGTGCCGGTGCGCCATCCAACTGGCGTCCGCCATGATTCGAGACAATGAGCGCGGCCGCGCCGTGTTCCACGGCGAGCGACGCGTCCTCAGGGGCAAGCACGCCTTTGATGATCACGGGTAATGGCGAGATCGATCGCAACCAGTCGACGTCGTCCCACGTCAGGTTCGCATCCCACATGTCCGCGATGTAGCGCGCGAGTGCCGACTCCTGCCCCTCAGCCTTATTTTGATCGGCGTGTGCGGCTGGAAAGTTGTCGAGCCCGAGGTGGGCCGGCATGCGCAGACGGTTACGCCGATCGCGCTCGCGCTGCCCTGCGAGCGGCGTGTCGACCGTTAGGCAGAGCGCGGAATAGCCGGCGGCCGCCGCTCGTTCGACGAGCCCGCGCGTGATCTCCTTGTCGCGGTACACGTAGAGCTGGAACCATCGTGGACCGTCACATGCCTCCGCGATGGCCTCGAGGCTTCGGTTCGAGACCGTGCTGGCGACGAAGATGGTGCCCGCCGCCGCCGTGCCTCGAGCGGTTGCCAGCTCGGCGTCCACGTGACACAGGCCATGGAAGCCCATCGGTGGCACGAGCACCGGGAATGAGACGGGCGTTCCGAGGACCGTTGTTCGTTGATCGCGCTTTCCTACGCCGCGGAGCATGCGAGGCAGCAGCTCCAATCGGGACCAAGCCGTCCGGTTCTCGCGAAGCGTCCACTCGTCGCCAGAGCCGCCGGCGATATAATCGAACAGCATCGGATCGAGGCGCTCGCGCGCCCTGTCCTCGAGGCTGTCGAGATTGAGAATGTCGAGCATAACGAGGGCGGCTGCGCTACCGACCATCCCGTGGCGGCCGGCTCTTGCGGCGACTTTTCGCCTTCCCATCCCGTGACCAGGGCGTGGAGAGGGGGAGGCTTTCTTCGGTCACATGCGCTGCGTCGAGCCTATCTTCGTGCGCGGACAGCAGATCGCTGCGCGAGACGATACCGATCACAACGCGCGGCGCTTCACGCG
>DATBBP010000396.1:0-3964 GCA_036270935.1 Gemmatimonadaceae bacterium | reverse complement strand
GCGCGTGCGCTGGATGCACTGCTTGTCGGCAGTGTTCGACGTTTGCGTCGTGTCCTGAGCGCGCGTCACGCGGGCGGCAAACAACGTCATCGCCATTGCCAGAACGACCCTCGAGCCGCGCATTGTCTTGCTCCTGTTTGTGACGGGGGTGACACGGGAAGGAACTACGAGATACACGCTCGTTGTTCGCGCGAGCGGCGACCATAACCCACGTCACATGTGATTGTCCGACCAGCTTTTGAACGGCGTGGCGGCGCGCGGTCAGATCGGCCACACGTCAGCGCATCGCGAAATCGTTAGGCCAACGGGATGCGCAACGTCACTTTCTACGAGTGATCACTGGCAGGTGCAGCGCAAAGGTGCTTCCAAGGCCGACTTTGCTCTCGACGGTGATCTCTCCGCCTAACGCTTCGGCAATCCTCTGACTGATGGCGAGGCCAATGCCCGCGCCTTCCGCCGCGTTCGGGTCGAGCCGCGTAAACTCCAGGAACAACATCTGGAGTTTGTCCTCGGGAATACCAGGACCATCGTCTGAGACGACAACGAGAACTTGCTCACCATCCGAGCTCGATACGTTGCGCTTTTTCTCGACGTTGAGGGCGATGTGCCCGCCGCTCGGCGTGTACTTGATCGCGTTCGAGACGAGATTGCCCACGATCTGTCTCAATCGCGTCGGGTCGGTATCGACGAGCGGCGACTCGGCGGGCAGCGTCACCTCCAGGTCCAGGCCCTTGGCGCGCGCCTGCGGCTCGAAAGCGTCCGCGACCTCCCGAACCTGCTCGCCGACGTCCGTCTTCTCGGGATGAACCTGCAGCTGTGCGTTCTCGGCGCGCGCGATGTCGAGCAGTTGAGCGATGAGCTCGAGCGCGTGGCGGATCGCGCGCCGAACCTTCAGGATAGTCACGCGCTGACGTTGCTCAACCTGCCCGAGCACTCCATCCTCGAGGAGCGCGAGATAGCCGTCCGCTGCGCCAAGGGGGTTCTTCACGTCGTGAGTGAAGCCACGAAGCAAACGGCCTCGACTCTCCGTCACCCGCTCCAATTGTGTCCGCCGCTGGTCGGCGTCCTGACGCGCCGCGTGCTCGCTGTCCAACAATCGTTCGCGCTCGAGCGCGTTCGCACGCAAACGTCTTTCGTTGTCGTCGAGGCGAACCGCCAGTGCACGCACGCGTCGCTCGAGCCGCGCGACAAGGACGCTGGCGCCGAGCCCAAGCAGCACGAGAGCCGCTGTAATGAGCGAGGTCGTTTGCTCGGTATCGTTGATTGCCAGGCGATGCGCGTTTGCCACGCCGTCGATGATCGCGCCAAGGCTGTCTGCCGATTTCTGGATGACCTTGAAACGGAGTCGCTGGTCGTCGAGCGTCGTGGCCGATGCCGCACCGCCGATGGAAATGAGCGAATCGAGCCCCCGATCCAGTGCCTGAATCTTCACCGCAGCTCGAGCAAGGTGCGTCGATCCGCGGGCATCGAGTCGCTGAGTATAGGTGAGTAAATCCCGCTCTGCCTCGCGGCGCCGAGTGCGCGAACGATCGAATTGCTGCTCGAGCGCCGTGTCGCCACCAAGTAGATAGCCGCGCCGCTGCGACGCCTCGAGTGCAATCTCGAGCTGAATCTGAGCAATGCGGAGCCGAGCGGGATCCGCAAGGTCGTTGATTTCCGTTCGCAAACGAGCGATCCGATGTTCCGCCAGGCGCGGCAGGAGGATCGCCAGCGCCAGCGATACGACGACGACAACCAAGGGCAGCCGCGTGCCTCGCGCTCGTCGAAGTTGATCGCGCTCCCACGACGACAGCGGGGTCGTCTCTTCGAGCAAGTCGGACGACGCGGAACTGCCGCGAATCAAGGCATCAGACACAGCCGTTCGTCATGCGTGAATACGACAATACCATACGATACATAGCCACATCGCTTCCGCAGTGCATGCCATGACGAGGTCAAGATCTCACGGTGTGACCGGCTACTGGCCTTTGTGACCGGACGCTGCCAGCTTCTGCCGTCCGCCAGACCAGCTCCCATTCGCCATGCACATCCGAACGTTTTCATTAGCGATTGCATCATTGTGCCTTGTGGCCTCGTTGGACGCGCAGCGCCCGACACTCTCCACGGCCGTCCGGCCCTTTGTCACGATCGACTCACCCGTCGTCGCGCTCACACACGTGCGCGTGATCGACGGTACCGGCGAACCAGCACGCACGGATCAGACACTTGTCATCCGCGATGGTGCCATAGCCGCACTCGGCGACGCGCGATCGGTCACGATACCGGCTGGTGCTCGAGTGCTCGACCTAACGGGAAAGTCCGTGATTCCCGGTCTGGTGATGGTGCACGAGCATTTGTTCTATCCGACCGGACCTGGGGTTTATGGCAACGTCGCCGAGAGCTTCACCCGGCTTTATCTGGCCGGCGGAGTGACGTCGATGCGGACCGGCGGGAACATGAATGGCTTCACCGACATCGGGATCAAGCGCGATATCGACGCGGGCAGAAAGCCCGGGCCGTGGATCGACGCCACCGGCCCGTATCTCGAGGGTCCTGGCCTCGGGCTGGACCAAGTTCACGAGCTCACCGGGCCGGAGGACGCCCGGCGCATGGTGAACTTCTGGGCCGATGAAGGCGCAACCTCGTTCAAGGCGTACATGCACATCACGCGTGCCGAGCTCACCGCGGCGATCGAGGAAGCGCACAAGCGCGGATTGAAGGTCACCGGACATCTGTGCTCGGTGACGTTCCGAGAAGCTGCGTCGCTCGGCATCGACGATCTCGAGCACGCGTTCTTCGTCGCGACAGACTTTGTGAGCGACAAGAAGCCGGACGAGTGTCCGGGACAAGCAGCGGGACAGGCCGCGGTCGCTGCGGTCGATCCGAAGAGTGACGCGGTGCGAACGCTGATCGCCGATCTCGTTCGGCAGCACGTCGCGCTCACGTCGACGCTGACCGTGTTCGAGACTTTCGTGCCCGGACATCCGCTGCCGCCCGGGTTGGAAATGCTCGAGCCGCAGCTCCGCGCGCAGTTCGAGCAGCGACACGCAGCCAGTGCCAATAACTCGCGCTCGCCCTATCCGGCGCTCTACGCGAAGGCGTCGGCGCTGGAGCTTGCCTTCGTTCGCGCAGGCGGTCTGCTCATCACCGGTACCGATCCGACCGGCGGCGGCGGTGTCATTGCGGGTTACTCGAACGAGCGCGCTCTCGAACTCTTGGTCGAGAGTGGCCTCACGCCGCTCGAGGCAATCAAGATCGGCACGCTGAATGGAGCGACGTTTCTCGGGCGCAGCGACAAGGTTGGGTCTATCGCGTTAGGCAAGCAGGCCGATCTCGTGGTGATCGCCGGCGACCCGTCAGCGCGCATCGCAGACGTGCGCAACGTGGAGCTCGTGTTCAAGCAGGGAGTCGGCTATGACCCGGGGCGAAGCTCAGAGAATCGGTGAAGGGGAAAGTTGGACTTTTTTAGGGACGCGGGAGCGATGAGAATCCGGATCGTGTGACTTCGTCGACGGCGCGACGGCTGCCCGGTCGACGGTCAGCACAATCGATTTCAGATCGACTGAGCTGCCGCCGACCATGATCTGAAATTCCCCTGGTTCGACGACTCGCTTCATGTCGGGACCGTGATACGCGAGCAGATCACCACGCACTTCGAACGCAACGGTTCGAGTCTCGCCGGGCGAGAGTGTGACGCGCTGGAAGCCACGGAGCTCCTTCACGGGGCGCGTTGCCGCGCTGACCTCGTCGTGAACGTACATCTCCACGACTTCGTCACCCGTGCGCTCACCGCTGTTGCGAACGTCAACGAGCACCGAGGTGGTGCCCATCGGCGGCATGTGGCTCGCCGTTAGGCGGAGGTTGGAGTACGCGAACGTCGTGTACGACAGGCCGAAACCGAACGGAAACAGCGGCGCGATCGAATCGAGGACATATCCCCGGCGAGCGGTCGGTTTGTAGTTGTAAAACACCGGAAGTTGACCGA
>DATBBP010000395.1:0-3930 GCA_036270935.1 Gemmatimonadaceae bacterium | reverse complement strand
CCTCACGCCCGATCAAGCACTGGCTGTTCACCGCACTCTCCTTCTCCGCGGTGATCGGCGTCTCCGTGTACATGATCGCCGAATGGTGGGATCAGGGTTCGTTGAACCTGCCGTTGCGGTCTCACGCTCTGGCGATCCTTGCGGTGATGGCCGAGATCGTCGCGCGCTCGCTGAAGCTGACGTGGAGCGCGAGCGCGGTCCGCATCCGGCTGCCGTTTCGCATTTCCTTACGAACCAGCCTCGCCGGCGACTTTGGCGGTGCGATAACCCCCGCGCGATCGGGCGCCGAGCCGGCTCGCTTTCTCGTACTCGTCGAGGCGGGCGTCGCGGCGACGAACGCGCTGGTGGTGTTGTTCGCGGAACTGCTGTTGGAGGCGCTCTCGCTGGCGGTGGTCGTGGTCGTCGTCGCGATCGTGTTTCGGAACGCGGGGCGAGTGCTCGGGGCCCTCGTCGGCGTCGTTGGCGTGTATGCGGGGTTCGTTCTAGGGATCGCTGTGCTCGCTGTGCTGCTGGCTCGGCGCGAGGTGCACGACGCGCCTCCCGCATGGGCGGCTCGAATTGGAATCCGTGCGGGGCGTTGGCGGGTGATTCAGAACTGGCTGGCACTCGTGCGCATGGCGGTCGACGCCGTGCGCCATGTGAACGCTTCGTGGGCGATCGCCGCCTTTCTCGCATCGGTGGCGCACGTCGCGATGAGACTCTGTGTATTGCCGGCGCTGGTGCTCCCCGCGGTGACGGAGCCGGTACCGCTGGCGCCGCTCGCGCTCTGGCCGCTCGGCTTCCTGTACGGCGCGGCCGTCGTTCCGGCTCCGGGCGGCGGCGGCGCCGTCGAGCTGGCGTTCCGCGCCGCGTTAGGCAAGGTGATCCCCGCTCACGCCTTCCCCGCCGCGCTCCTCTGGTGGCGGTTCTATACCTTCTACATCTATATCGCGTTAGGCGCGATCATCGCGGGCGGAGTCGCGCTGCGGGCCGTGCGGAAGACGGAGGAGCTGGAGGAGGAGCTGGAAAGGGCGTAGAGAACAGTCTGGCCGCGCAGACGCAGGCTATGCGGATGCTCTGTAAACGGACCCGATGCTCCTGATCAGATCCCACAGAAGAAAGGTTATGCGGATGCTCCTGAGAAAGCCGGATACTCCGGATCGCTCCCTGCTCCTGCAAAACTCCACCCGGCACGAGCCCGGACGATGACTTGGTAGCGGCACACCCGTCGGGTTCCTGGTTCATAGCCCACCGGGGTCGTTCACCAAGTTTCATCCGGGCTCATTGCGAGCGGAGTTGTCACCGTAGGTGAGCGGATCAGAAGCATTCCAGCATTTCAGAAGAATCCGCATAACCCTTCGTCAGTGTGGCAGCCTCTCTCCGCGCGGCGACCGGAGTTGTCGGTGTAGAGGAGTGAATCAGAAGCATTGGAGTTTTTCAGACGCATCCGCATAGCCCTCCTCTGTGTGGCCCGTACGGCGAGAGCGGCTCTCGTAGCTCTCGCCTGGCGGATGACAAAAGGCCCACCGCATACGCGGTGGGCCTTTGTCATCCACCACTCGCCACTATCCGACCGTCTCCTCCACCATCGAAGCGGCCGGGAAGTACGCGTTGCGCACGTACTGCTCCACCATTCGCTGCGTATTGAAGAACGATCCATTCAGCGCGATCGCAGAACGCATGACTTCAGCGTATGCGAATGGGAGTCCGTAAAAAAGCGGCAGGATTACGCGCTCGAGTTTCAGGAAAAGATCCGACGCGTCCTTCGACTGATCGCCTTCCATGCTCGACGTGCCGATGGACCATCCCGTGACACCCTCGATATGGCCCTCGATCCACCAGCCATCGAGCACCGAGAGACTCGGTACGCCGTTGAGCGCGGCCTTCATGCCGCTCGTGCCCGACGCCTCGAGCGGCTTCATTGGATTGTTGAGCCAGAGGTCGACGCCCGCGACCATCTTCGCCGCGATCTCCATCTCGTAGTTCTCGATGTAGACGATCTTCACCGCGTCGGCGAGCTTCACCGACGCCTCGTGAATGCGGCGAATGAGCTCCTTGCCACCGACGTCGTGCGGGTGCGCCTTGCCGCCGAAGACGATCTGGATCGGCCCGATCGAGTCGGCGATCTGCAGCAGCCGATCCGGATTAGAGATCACTAAATCGGCACGCTTGTAGGGTGTCGCGCGACGCGCGAAGCCGATCGTGAAGACCTTTGGGTCGAGCGCGACGCCGTTGCGTGCCTCGATCTCGCGCAGGAGCACCTGCTTCGCTTCCGCGTGCGCCGCACGAATCTCCTGGAGCGGGACGCCGATCGCGTACCGCAGATAGTAGTTGTCCGCGCGCCACTCCGGAATGCGCCGATCGAAGAGGGCCTGAAACGACGGCGACGTCCACGTGGATGCATGGACGCCGTTGGTGATCGAGTTGATCGGATAGTGCGGGAACATCCCCTGCGATACCTCGCGATGCTTCATCGCCACGCCGTTGACGAAGCGCGAGAGGCGAAGCGCGAGATGCGTGAGGTTGAGCGTTCCATCATCGATGCACTGCGCCTGCTCGAGCAGCGCGACCTGCTCCGTGCCTAACACATGCCGCACCATGTCGACCGGGAACTTGTCGTGACCGGCCGGCACCGGCGTGTGCGTCGTGAACACCACGCGGCGCCTAACGGCATCGATGTCGCCTTCGTCGAGCTCGAAGTCCGCGCGTCCATCGAGCTGCCACTCGAGGAGGCACAGCGTCAAGAGCGCCGAATGACCTTCGTTGAGGTGATAGTGCACCTCGCCGTTATAGCCGAGCGCGCGGAGGATCGACGCGCCGCCCATGCCCAGCACGACCTCCTGGCAGAGACGATAATGGCTGTCGCCGCCATAGAGATAATCGGTGAGCGTCTGATCCCACGGCGTGTTCTCCGGAACCGCCGTGTCGAGCAGCAACACGGGAACTTCGTGTCCCGACACGCCGCGGATGAGGTACCGCCACGCGCGCACGCGAACCGTCCGCCCCTCGATCTGCACCGACGCAGTCACCGGCAACAGATCGAGCGCGTCTTCGGGATTCCACGCAACCGGCTGCTCCGTCTGTGTGCCGGCCTGATCGAGATGCTGCTCGAAATAGCCCTTCCGGTGAAGCAGCGTGATCCCGACCATCGGAACGGCCAAGTCGGCCGCGGAACGCAGCGTATCACCCGCCAAAACGCCAAGGCCGCCGCTATACGTGGGAACTGCCTGCTCGAGGCAGATCTCCATCGAGAAGTAGGCGACCGTCGAATTTATAGAAACCAAAGTCATTTTTTATCCCAAAGTAGTCCGGAACCAGCGAATCATCATACACCTGGGACGAATGGACGCTTCAGTGGTCTGAGCGAACCCCTGCTCGACGGCCGAAACGTGCGTGTTCCCAAGTGAATCGTATAGGACCGCTTGTTGAGTATTCCATGCCAGCGCATCGGACGTGCCGGCCTGAACCTGAGCGCAGGAAGAACGGGGACAAAACTATCGCGGGACCCGACGCCGGTAATCCCGCGCGTTCTTGACGATCGAGGCGAGAGCGAGAAACGATGTCATTCCCCTTACGGGCTGAGCAATACAGCGATCGGAAGTCCCATAAAAATGTGGCTGGGAACGAGCGCTGTCGAGCCGTGCGAGAGATGAACATTTCGCTCTCGAAGCACATCGCGAAACGAGCCAGCCCGCAGCGCCTCCGGGAGCACGATTGCCGTATCTCCCCATTCGGCGCTGACGCTCTCGGCGCGGACGTGGCGCGCGAGCAAACGCGGCGCAATCACGACCAGCTGCGCGTCGTCGGTGCTGCGCAGGAAGGCGACGAGATGCGTCGCGAGCGAGCCGCGCACCTCGATCGACTCGTAAGATCCGCTCGTGAAAAGTGCTGCGTGCTCGCGTCGAATGTTGAGCAGACGCTGCAACACAGCGAGCTTGAGACGCTCGTCTG
>DATBBP010000394.1:0-4677 GCA_036270935.1 Gemmatimonadaceae bacterium | reverse complement strand
GCCCTCCGAGAATGACCATCAACTCCCGGACGGTGCGACGTCTTCGTTGTGTCGTCCGGGAACCGTGCCGTTTCGTCCCCCGCGAGTGGACAGCCGGCTGCGTTGCGCGTTAGCTTCGCGGTGCAATGTGGACACGCGACCGATGGCTGCCTAACGACCAGAAGGTGCCGATCGAGCGACCGATCAGCCGTCGCGCCGCGATTCGTATCGGCGCCGGCGTCGTCAGCGCGGCGATGCTCCAGAGTTGCCGCCAAGCACCCAGTGTCGAGACGGTCAAGACGGCGCCGGGACGACTGTCGGCGCGGCCCGCAAAGCCAATGGTCTCGCCGGTGCTCGGCCGTAGCTCGTTAGGCATTTCCTCAGGCCGGGATGGCATCGTTTATGTCCCGGTATCATATGATCCGCGTAGGCCGGTACCACTCGTCCTGATGCTGCACGGCGCCGGGCAATCAGCGGAGATCGGGATCGCGCCCTTTCTTCCCCTCGCCGATGCGGCCGGGATCGTACTCCTGGCGCCCGACTCGCGCGGTGGAACGTGGGACTTTCTATACGGGCCCTACGGCCCGGATGTTCAGTTCATCGATCGCGCTCTTGCCCACGTCTTCGAGCGCTGCGACATCGATCCCTCGCGTGTCGTGATCGAAGGATTCTCTGATGGCGCGTCCTACGCGCTTTCGTTAGGCATCACCAACGGCGATCTGTTCTCGCGCGTGATCGCCTTCTCGCCATGCATTCTCCAACCGGCAGCAGAGGTCGGCCATCCGCGCATTTTTATCTCGCACGGCACCGCCGATCACATTCTTCCGATCGATTCCTGCGGCCGCCGCCTCGCGGCGCGCCTCGCCACTGCGGGTTACGACGTGGACTTTCACGAATTCGCCGGGCCGCACAGGGTGCCGCCGGAGATGGCGCAGGCGGCGATCGAGTGGCTGCAGGCGAAGAGTAGCGAATGAGAAGTGGCGAGTGACAAGTCACGAGTGACGAGTAGCGAGTGACGAGTGACGAGTCGTTCCGAATGCACTCGCCACTTCTCATTCGCCACTCGCCACTGCCACTCGCCACTCGCCACTCGCAATCAGCTCTTCAACGTCGAATCCTTGATCGCTTGCGCCTTCGTCAGGTGGTCTTGCACCTTCGTCGTCGCCTTCGTCAGCATGTCCTTCAGCTGAGGATTGGTCGTGGCGTTCTGCGCCTGCTGGAGCTTGTCGAGCACCGCTTTATGCCCATCGATTTCCTTGTCGATGAAATTCTTATCCCAGTCGTTGCCCTTCGGCTTCGTCTGAAGATCCTTCATCTCGTCGAGCGCGTTCTTCTGTAAATCGATCACGTCGTTCTTCGTCGAGTCTGGCGTGATGTTGTTCTTCTTCGAGAACGAGCTGCCCTCGTTGAGCATCGCCGTGTGATCGGAGACGATCAACCGCGCAAACGACTTCACCTTCGCGTTGGTCGCCTTCGTCTCCGCAAGCTTCCCTTCTGCGATCTCGCTCTTGTTCGCCGCCGTCGCGAAGGCGAGGATCTGACCGTCAGTCCATCCGCCATTCGCCTTGGCATTCGCATTCGCGCTGGTCGTGTCCATGCGTGCGCGATTTGCCGAATCCGATCCCGTGGCGACGGCTCCCGCCGCTGAACTCGTGTCCGTGGTGGCGCTCTCTTTCGGCTTGCAAGCGACGAGCAGCGTTGCCGCGGCGAGCGCGATCATACACTGACGCCCGTATGTCGTGGGCATGGGGGTCTCCTCCAGGGGTCCGTTGGAAATTGCCGGTCGTCGACCAGGACGCCGGTACACAGGGAACCTGGGATGAGCAAGAAGCGTACTGATCGTCGATCACGAGCCCGATCCTCTGCGCAGCGAGCGACCGCGGCTGTGAGTTCGGCCTCGCTCGGTGACGTGCGCCACACGAGAGGAACACACCATGCGGCTCGCGTTGCGTCTCACGTCACATCGTCCACTCTCACGCGGAGCACTCTTCGCATGGAACCCAGGCACATCGGATCGCTCGAGGTCTCGGTTGTCGGCCTTGGCGGGAACAACTTTGGCCGGCGACTCGATGCGGACGCGACCGCGCATGTCGTGCACGCCGCACTCGACGCCGGCGTGACGTTTTTCGACACCGCGGAGCTATACGGCGACGGGCTGAGTGAGCAGTACCTGGGCCGTGCCTTACGAGGGAAGCGTCAGGACGCAATCATCGCGACCAAGTTTGGCTACAAGAGCGCGCCGCCCGATCGCCGGGGTCAACCCGCAAATGTGCGTCGCGCCGCCGAGGCGAGTCTCGCGCGGCTTGGGACCGATTACATCGACCTCTTTCAGCTGCACTCACCTGACCCGAGCACCCCCATCACCGACACCCTCGGCGCGCTCGATGAGCTCGTTCGCGCGGGCAAGGTACGAGAGATAGGCTGCTCGAATTTCTCGGTGGAGCAGCTGCGTGAAGCGGAGGGCGCCGCTCGAACCGGCGGTGCGCGATTCAAGAGCGTTCAAAATGAGTATAGTCTCATGCATCGAGATCCCGAGGCCGATGTACTTCCGGAATGCGAGCGCGCCGGACTCGCCTTCATTCCGTATTTCCCACTCGACAGCGGATTATTGACGGGCAAGTACCGGCGTGGCAAGCCAATCCCCAAAGGGACGAGGCTCGGCGATGGCAGTGACTCGCTCTCCGATGAGAATCTTACCATCGTCGAAGAGCTCGTTCACTTCGCCGAGAGCAAGAAGCACACGCTGTTAGAGCTCGCATTCGCATGGCTGCTCGCTCATCCCGCGGTTGCATCCGTCATTGCCGGGGCCACGAAGGCCGAGCAGGTAAGGGCTAACGCCGCCACCGCGAGCTGGCGACTGACACCGGAGGAGCGTGCTGCGGTCGACGCCCTGGCGGTGTATAGTTGAGCCATGTCAGGAACTCTCATGGCGCTCATGCGCCTCGTGCACATTCTCGCGGGAATCTTCTGGGTCGGCGCGACGCTGTTCCTCGCTGGCTTTCTCATTCCCGCAATTCGTGCGGTCGGACCAAGTGCGGGCCCCGTGATGTCGCAGTTGATGCGGCAGCGGCATCTCCAGCGATGGATCAACATCTCGATGTCGCTCGCGATCCTCGCTGGCCTGGTGCTGTTTGGGTTGGACTCGCGAGCCGCCGGCCGCGGGTTCGGTGGATCGCCGATGGGTATCACGCTCAGCATCGGCGCACTGCTCGCAATCATCGCCGCGGGGGTCGACGGCGCGATGAGCCGGCCCGCCAGCAAAAAGCTCGGTGAGATCGCGCTGCGCGTGCAAGAGTCTCAACGCGCCGGTAGCGCGCCGCCGGCGGACCTGGTAGCGCAGACCGCGCCACTTCAGGCCAAACTCGCGCGCGCGCTCACGATCATGGCCTGGCTGCTCCTGCTCTCGGCGACAACGATGGCAATCGCTCGCTACGTGTAATCGTCATGGTATGACGGCGATATAACCCATCCCGTCCGGCTCCTGCCCAGTCGTTATGTAACGCAGCACGCGTCGGCTCGCGATGTCCACCTCGGCGATGCGATTCATCGCCGAGAGCGCGATCCATGCGCGCTTACCGTCTGGGGAAATGAGAATGCCCTCGGGCTGCGGCGTGCGTCCCATGGCCCCGAGCATTGTCGGATTGGCCTTGGTGGAGTCGAACGCAAAGGTGATGTGATCGACGGTGCGTCGCGTCGCTGCGTCAATGACGTCGACCGTACCCGATCGAATGTTCGAGACTAGCACCCACTTACCGTCTGGCGTGAAGTGGACCCGATTGGGGAACTCGCCGGTCGGTATGGTTGCCAGCGAGTCCAACGTGTTCGCATCGAGAACGGTGATGCGATTCAGCGTGCGATCCGCAGCCCACAACTCACGGCCATTGGGTGAGACGTCGTGACCTTCCGGTCCTCGTCCGGTGACGACGGTCTTGACCACCGTGCCCTTGTCCAGATCCACAAGCGATACGCTGCCCGAGGCAATGTTCGCTGTCCAGGCACGATGGCCGTCCTTTGCGAGGGTCATGAGATGGCCTGGCTGCCCCGTCTCGATAGCACGATCGATTTTGCCGTTAGGCACGTCGACGATCACGAGCGCCTTGGCCTGTTCCGACGTCACGACGACGCGCTTGCCATCGGGCATCCAGGCAATGCCGTGCGGCCGGGCGTATGTGCCAAGATCGATGGTGCGAACCGCCTTTCGGTTGCGCAGATCGAGGACGGTGAGCGAGTTCCCCGCCGTCCGTCCACCGTAGTTCGCCGCGACGGCCCAGTTGCCATCGGGTGAGACCGCCACTTCGTGCGGTCCATCGCCGACCGGCATCGTCGCGATCGTTCGGCCGTCGCGGAGCGAGATGATGGACGCCGACGCTTCGGCTTTGTTGAGGACCACGAGCGCCGGTCCTTGTGCCACGGCGAGCGAGGAGGCGCCGACCAAGATTGACGCTAGGAGGATTGTGCGCATAGGTATGAGAGATGGGCCGTTTGTCTGCGTGCGCGCGAAGGCAGTTTTCAACTGGAATAGTAAGCCGCGTTCTCCTCGATATAGCCCTTCGTTAGGTCGCACCCATACGCGCGGGCACTCGCGTCGCCGACGCCGAGCGAGACCTCGAGATCGACGAGCTCGTTGCGTAGCGCGCCGCGCACCGTCGCATCGTCGAAATCCAGCCTCGATCCCCCGCGAACGACCTGATGCCCGTT
>DATBBP010000393.1:0-3593 GCA_036270935.1 Gemmatimonadaceae bacterium | reverse complement strand
TAGGAATCCGCGCCCAGGGCCAGCGTGCGGGCACGACCAATCCGGATTCCGTCGGCAATGCCGCGGCGGCGTTGCTCAACCAGGGGCGCGTGAACGAAGCGCGCATGACATTGCTCGAGGCGATGCGCGCGACGACGCAGCCGGAGCTGCTCGCGACGTATCGTCTCGAGCTCGGGAACACCTTTCTGTTCGACGGCAAGCTCGGGCAGGCGTCTCAGGCGTTCCGCGCCGTAATCTCCGGTCGAAACGCGGTGACGGTCGACAGCTTGATACGTTGGGCACATCATGGCCTCGCGTTAATCGACGCCTTCAATGGCCGCCTCGATAGCGCGGTGACACACTACAACGACGCATTGAAGGGTCACGGGACGCTCGCCGACACAATCGAGATGCTCGTACTCACCGTGCAGCACGACTCGGCGATCAAAGCCATCGATCGCTTCGCTGCGTCCCGCAAGGACGAGAACGGGATGCAATTCTCGCAGGTTTACCGCGGCCTGAGCTGGCTGAACGCCGGCCACTGCACGGAGGCGCTGCCGGAGATTGGGAAAGCGCCACACCAGGATCGTCCGATCCCGATGGCGGTTCGCGGGCGTTGCGCGTCGAAGCATGGTCAACGCGTAACCGCGATGGCGATCAAGGACTCGGTCATGCGGCAGCCGGTGACGGATCCATTCGCGTGGTCCGTGCTCATCGCGCGAGACGCCGCCCGAAAAATTCAGTGACGAAGGCGTTGTAGCCTGCAACTGTCGGCGGGAGTCGCCCGTAAGGGGCCTCGACTCCAGCAAGGACAGCATACCGTGGCCTCTGCGGTGCGAGAGATCCGACACGCCCTGCGTCGGCTGCGGCGCGCGCCCGCGTTCGCCGTTACCGCGACGCTCACTCTCGCACTTGGCATCGGTGCGACGACCGCGGTGTTCACCGTCGTGAACGCGGTGCTTCTGCGACCGCTACCGTACGATCACTCGGACGAGCTGGTGGATCTCTCGCATACGCTTCA
Organism: Gemmatimonadaceae bacterium; assembly: GCA_036270935.1. GTDB lineage: Bacteria > Gemmatimonadota > Gemmatimonadetes > Gemmatimonadales > Gemmatimonadaceae > AG2. The sequence continues at coordinate 2,593 of DATBBP010000393.1, read as the reverse complement.
ACTCTCTGGAATCAGTCAGGTTCGGCAATCCGATGCGAGCTTCCTCCTGTATCGGCGAGAAAGTCGCTCCTTCTCTGGTGTCGGCGCGTACACGGATCAAGCGGTGAACCTCGACGGCACCAGCGGCGGTCTCGAAGCAGAGCGGGTGTCCGCCGGCTACCTCAGTTCCGACGTCCTACGTCTGCTGCGCGTCCCGCCGCTCCGAGGACGCATCTTCGTGGATGATGACGATCGTCCCGGTGGAGCACCGGTCGCGCTACTCGGCGAGCAACTTTGGCAGCGGCGCTACGGTGGCGATCCGGCGATTGTCGGCAAACACATCATGATCGACGGCGTGTCGAGCGAGGTGATCGGCGTGCTCCGCGGCGACTTTCGATTCCCGTCGGCGGGAAACGAACTCTGGCTGCCACTTGGCCTGAACCCAGCCAAGGTCGAGCCGGCAAGCTTCAACTATTCCGTCGTCGCGCGACTTGCGCCTAACGTGTCCCGTGCCGCGGCCACTGAGGAACTGACGCGCATCCTGCCGCGCGTCGTAACCGAGTACCCGAGCATGCTGACGATGTCCATGCTCGAGCAGGTGCATCTGCGCCCGGTGGTGACGCCGCTGCGAGACACGATCGTTGGCGACATCGGACGCGTGCTCTGGGTCGTGCTCGGCACAGTTGGATTCGTGCTGCTGATCGCCTGCGCGAACGTCGCGAACCTGTTTCTCGTGCGCGCGGAGGGCCGACAGAAGGAGCTGGCCGTTCGTGCTGCGCTAGGCGCGACACGTGGTGCGTTGGTGGCACAGCTCGCCGCCGAAGGCGCTCTCCTGGCGGCGCTCGGGGGCATTGGTGGATTGGCACTCGCCGTTCCTGGCGTGCGGCTCCTCCAAGCGTTAGGCGGCGGGATCGACATTCCGCGGTTGAGCGAGGTGCGCGTGGACAGCGCCGTGCTGGCGTTCACCGTCGGTGTCACCCTCCTCGCCGCTGTAATCTTCAGCGTTCTCCCGTTGGTCCGCCTCGGCAGCATGCAGCTCGTTGGCGCGCTGAAGGACCTGGGACGGTCGGCGACGGTCGGCCGCGATCGGCATAGAGGGCGAATGACGCTCGTTGTGTCGCAGGTCGCGCTTGCGCTCTTGCTACTCGTGGGCTCGGGATTGATGGCCCGGAGCTTCGCACGACTGCGATCCGTGAATCCGGGATTCGACGCGTTACACGTCCTCACCTTCCGCATCGCGGCTCCGCAGTCGGTCTACAGATCCGATCCGGAGGTGTTCCGACTTTACGAAAGTATTGAACGCGAGATCAGCGCGCTTCCCGGTGTTCAGAAGGTTGGCGGGACGTCGTGGCTGCCGCTTGCCGAAGACAGTCACGATAACGGCGCGATCTGGATCGAGGACTACCCGACTCCGAAGGGGGCGGTGCCGCCGGTGCACGACGAGATCTTCGTGAATAGGGACTACTTCGGGGCGATGCACATTCCGCTGCTGGCAGGCCGCGGCTTCAGTACTGTCGACCCGAACAATCCGCCTCAAGAAGCAATCGTAAGCCGGAGCTTCGCCGAGCGTTATTGGAAGGGGCAGAGCCCGATCGGCAAGCGACTGCACCCAGGACCATCCGACGACTGGTCGACGATTGTGGGCGTCGTCGGTGACGTACACATCGAGGGACTCGAGCACGCACCGGAGCAAGCTGTCTACTTCCCGCTTCTCGAACGGCAGGCAGACAGAGTGTACGCGCCGCGTACGCTGACTTTCGTCGTGCGATCTACCGGCGACGCGACCGGCATTACGGCCGCGGCACGACGCATCGTCAAGCAGCTCGCGTCGGGCGTGCCTGTGTTCGGGTTGCGACCGATGACGGACGTCCTCACACGCGCATCGGCGCGAACGAGCTTTACGCTGCTCCTTCTTGCGATCGCGAGTGGCGCGGCGCTATTGCTCGGCGCCATCGGTATCTACGGAGTGATCTCCTACATGGTGAGTTTGCGGACGCGAGAGATTGGAGTCCGCATGGCGTTGGGCGCGGCGCCAGACGAAATCGGCCGAATGGTGTCGCGGCAAGGCCTAACGATGGCAGGAGCGGGCATTGCAATCGGACTCGTCGCAGCGCTTGTATTCACGCGGTACTTGAGGACGCTGCTCTTCGAGATCAGCCCGACAGATCCGCTGACGTTAGGCGGAGTGGTGATGATCCTGTTGCTGGTGGCGCTGGCAGCGAGCTGGCTACCAGCGCGCCGGGCCTCGAACGTTGATCCGGCCGTGGCGCTTCGGGCTGAGTGAGAGCGCGTGGCGCGAGCATGAACTCCTAGCACCTAGCACCTAGCTCCAAGCTCCTAGCACCTCGCCCTCGTTTAGCTTCACTCCATGCTTCGATTACTCCTTACCATCGTCACTGCCGTGTCGCTAGGCGCGCGCGCGTTCGCGCAAACACCGTCCGAAGCGCGCGCTGTCTTGTCGCCCGAGGAACGCGTTATCACGCGCGCAGTCGACAGCGAGAATGCGCGCACGTTGGCGCTGCTGCAGCGGATCGTTGACATCAACGGCGGAACGATGAACTTCGCCGGCATCCGTCGCGTCGGTGACGTGCTGCGCGCCGAGCTCGATTCGCTC
>DATBBP010000392.1:0-3206 GCA_036270935.1 Gemmatimonadaceae bacterium | reverse complement strand
CACCCCTCCGCGTCACGACGTGCTCGCTTGCGCTCGCACCAAGCTTATATGGAGTCGCTCGCGCTGCGCGCTCGCTCCTGCTCCTCTCGCCACGGCATAGTCGCCCAGGTCAAACACAAAGGTCCGGCCGCGCTGGCCGGACCTTTCTGCTCTCTCTATCTCTTCTACCTAACGACCTTTTCACGCGCGAGAAACGGGAGCGAGCGCGCAGCGCGAGCGACTTCAGATAGGCTTCGTGCGAGCGCCAGCGAGCACGAGCTAGTTCGGCTTCGCCGAACTAGCTCAACAGCCGCTTCGGCTCGGGTCGGCTCTCTTCGTCGCGGCGGACGGTTGTGTCGGCGGGGCTGAGGCGCTCCGAGCGAACCTCGGGCTCCGGCTCGCGGATCTGACGATCCACATCGCTGATGTTGCGCTTGAACTCGCGAATTCCCTTCCCGATCGATGCGCCGATCTCCGGCACGCGCCGCGCTCCAAAGAGCACGAGCACGATGACGAGAAGCATCAGCATCTCGGTGAAGCCAAAGTTTCCGAAATTCATAACCAATCTCCTAGAAAAGCGACCGCGCGATCAGATACGCGATCAAAACGCCGGCGAGACTCAGCAGTGAGACATCGAGGGCCACTGGCCCTATGGCGAACTTGAGGATGACGAGGTCGATATGCAATGGCCCCAGTTCGGGGGTCACGCCAGTCGTAAGAAACTCCTTCACGGGGCCGGCAGGCAGAAAGCGCCGCGCGACCTGTGTGAAAGTACCACCGACAACGAATCCAATGCAGAGTACCAGGGCATGAAACCCCGGACGATGCTTCGAGGATCCACGAGAAGGACCAATCATTAGGACCGCCGATCCATGACGTAGGAGATGGCGTCCGTCAGCGCCGACCGGACTGGACTATCAGGAAGCGGAGCCAGCGACTCCTCGGCCTCCTGCGCGAAGCGTTCACCGCGTTGGTGAGCGCGCTCGATACCGCCGGCGTCGGCGACAATCGCCACGACGTCAGTAATCAACTGATCGTCAGGCTCTTCGGTTGCGAATAGCTCCTCGACGCGCGACCGGCTCGGCCCAAGAATTTGCGGCAGAGCCAGAATCAGCGGGAGCGTAACCTTGTGCTCCCGAAGATCGAGTCCCGAGGGCTTGCCGGTCACCGCGGAGTCGGAGTTGTAATCGAGAATATCGTCGGCGATCTGGAAGGCCATCCCGAGCAGTTCGCCATAGCGCGCCAGCGCTGAACGATAACGAGGCGCGCCGCACAATGCGCCCGTCTCACACGCCGCAGATATCAAAACGGCGGTCTTCGAGCGAATCAATGCGAAGTAATCATCCTCGGAGAAGCCCAATCCCTCGACGGCGCCGAGTTGACGCATCTCGCCGATCGTCAGCTCGTTCGCGACCGTCGTGAGAATGCGCAAAAACTCCAGGTCGCCGACGTCCACCAACGCGGCATGAGCACGCGTATACAGAAAGTCTCCCATGATCACGGAGACCTGGTGGCTGAAAAGAGAATTCACCGTCGGCAGCCCGCGCCGCAGCACCGAATGATCGACGGAGTCGTCGTGCACGAGTGTCGCCAGATGCATCAGCTCGACGACCGCTGCAAGACGAATCGCGCGCGCGTCGGGCTCGCCCGTGACCGCACTCGAGAGCAGCGTGAGCGTTGGACGGAACATCTTCCCGCGCATACGCAGAAGATGCGCGCTGACCCGCTCGATCATCGGCAACTGCGAGCTCACGATCGCATGCATCTCGTCGACAACGAGGTCGAGTCGATCGCGAACAGGCGCCTGGATCGCGCGCAGCGCGTCTGTTGCTGGCGTTCTTTGGCGCGCGACGGTGCTCATCGAGCGACTCGCTCTAGTTCGTTGATTCGTTTCACCACGTCTCGAAATTCGATGTCGACCACGAACACTCTTTGGTAATAGCCCAACGCTTCGTCGAAGCGATTCAGCGCCTGCGTCGCGCGCCCAAGAAGATACAGTAGTCCGATCAATTCTTCGTCGCTGTAACCGCCCTCACCCAACGCGCGTGCCAACACAGTGGCCGCGATGCCGTACTGCTGCTTCTCGATGAAGCACTGACCGATTGCTTCGTACGTCGGCAAGCGATTCGACGGAGCCTTGAGCGCCTTCTGAAATTCGGCGATCGCTTCGTCGACAAGGCCCATCTCCTTGAAGGCGACACCTAAATCGTAATGGCTCTGGTAGTCCTCCTGCGCGACATTCTCGGCGATTCCTTGCTTGAACTTCTTGAGCATGTCGGCGAAATCCGCTTCTTCGTCGCCGGTCGGCTCTTCCTCGTTCACGATCATGCGCGTGCTCTTCGGTGCGTCGGCAGCGCGCAGCAATTCACCGAGATTCACGAACCCAGCTTCTCCCGGCGTTGGCTCCGGTTCGGCGGTTCGCGTACGAACGGGCGACGACGCCGGCGCACGTGAAGCTGCCTTGCGCGTCGGCGCAGGTGGCTCGGGCGGTGGCTCGGGCTCGACTTTGATCGACTCGAGCGCCGCTTGCGCGCGAATGTCGTCAGGCGCGAGATCGAGCACACGCTGGTAAACGGCGCGCGCTTTCTCCGCCTGCTTCGCATTCAGTAACGCACCAGCGAGGGCCAAATAGGCCTCGATGAGACGAAGCTTGTCGTTCGTGCGAAAGGCATACTCGACGCGCTTCTGATGGAAGCGAACCGTATCCGGCGCCAGTCGCGCAATCTCCTCCGCAAGCGACGAAGCGAGATCGAGCTCGTTCGCACGCTCGGCGCCCATCATCGCCGCTTCGAGCTCACGCACGCCACCCTCGCGATCACCCGACTCCAGCATCGCCTCGGCAAGCTCGCGTCGCAGCGTCCAGTTCTCCGGGTCCGCCTCGAGGCTCGCGTGGAGCGCCTCGACCGATCGCTCCGCCGAGATCGTGCTCTGTCGCAGCGATGCCGGTCCCTGCGGAATTGGCGGCAAATCCTCCGCGCCAATCGAAGGATCGAATTCGATGAGCGGCGTCGCGTCGTCCAGTGCGCCACTGCCATTCGTCGACGCGAGAGGATCATCGAATCCGATTGCGTCTGATCGCAACAAGGTCGGATCCTGAGTCAGACTCCCGAAGTCGCTACCAAAATCGCTTTCCGGAGCTTGCTGCTGCCACATCCCGCCCTCGGAGCCGGCCTCACCACCGTCGAGGCTCGATGAGTCGTGGGAGATTATGAAATCGAGGGAGCCGC
>DATBBP010000391.1:0-5457 GCA_036270935.1 Gemmatimonadaceae bacterium | reverse complement strand
GCAATCGCCACGAAATCGCTGCCTCCCTCTTCGCGCCGGGCTACACGATGGCGTCGCTGATCGCCAACGAGTTCAACGAGGCCACTGGCGACCTCCACAAATCGTCTCTCATGGCAGTCGGATTCGTGCTGCTCCTCGTCACGTTTGTCATCAATGCCCTCGCACGCTGGCTTGTTTGGCAGACGGCACGGGAGCGCTGATGACCTCCGCGAACAGCTGGACCGGCGCGCCGAGCGGGCGCCAGCGTGCGGTCGCCGAGCGCACCGCACGGACCATCAGGCGTCGGCGCATTCGCAGCACCCTCATGGTCGGTCTCATGTACGCCGCGTCGGTGATCGCTATTCTGCCGTTGATTTTCATCATCATTCACCTCGTGCGTCTCGGCGGTAGCTCGATCAACGTCGACTTCTTCACCAAGATGCCGAAGCCACCCGGGGAACCCGGCGGCGGGATGGCCAACGCCATTGTCGGCACGTTGATCATCATCGGACTCGCAAGCGTCGTTGGCTTGCCGGTTGGAATCGGCGCCGGGCTCTACCTCGCGGAAAAGCAGGCGACGTTCCTTGCTACCACGGTCCGCTATCTCGCCGACGTCCTGAACGGGCTCCCGTCGATCGTGATGGGGATCTTCGCCTGGGAATTGCTCGTCAGACCCATGAACCACTTTTCGGCACTCGCGGGCGGCGTTGCGCTCGGCGCGATGATGATCCCGATGGTCACGCGGACGACGGAGGAGATGGTGCGGCTCGTGCCAATTTCGCTTCGTGAAGCGGCGCTCGCGTTAGGCTATTCCCGCTGGCGAACTTCGCTCTCGATCATTCTGCGCACGGCGCTGGGTGGCATCGTCACCGGCGCGCTCGTCGCGATGGCCCGAATCGCAGGAGAAACTGCTCCTCTTCTTTTCACTACCTTAGGCAACGCGTTCTGGTCTACCTCGCTCAAGGCACCCATCGCGGCGCTACCGCTGCAGATCTTTACTTATGCAATCACCCCTTACGACAACTGGATCGCGCAAGCCTGGGCGGGCGCCCTTGTCCTCGTCGCCATTGTCTTCGTCATCAGCCTTGCCGCGCGCGTCGCAACCCGACGACGCTTCGGCGTCGCCGCCGACTGAAGCCGGCGTGCCGGCGCACGCGCCAGTATCATCGTCGGCAGCGACTCGCATCACTGTCGATCGCCTCGACGCGTACTTTGGCGGCGTTCACGCCGTCCGCCACGTCTCGGTGGATCTGAGCGATCGATCGGTCACGGCGATCATTGGACCGTCGGGATGTGGAAAGTCGACGTTCCTGCGCTGTCTCAACCGAATGCACGAGACGATTCCGGGCGCGCGTGTCGGCGGGCGCGTCATGCTGGACGGGCACGACATCTACGGCAACGGCATCAGCCCCGTCGCCGTTAGGCGGCAAATCGGCATGGTGTTCCAGCGGCCGACGCCCTTCCCGACGATGTCTATTCGCGAGAATGTCGCGGCGGGCCTCGTCGTGATGGACCACAAGCCGGGCAGCAAAAAAACCGACGAGATCGTCGAGCGCGCGCTGAAGCGGGCGGCGCTCTGGGATGAGGTGGGGGATCGCCTGAAGACGAGCGCGACCGGCCTCTCGGGTGGCCAACAGCAGCGCCTGTGCATTGCACGTGCTCTCGCGACGGATCCCGAAGTGCTGCTCCTCGATGAACCCACCGCCTCGCTCGATCCCATCAGTACGCAAAAGGTTGAAGAGCTGATCTACGAGCTGCGCACCGACGTCACCGTCGTCATCGTCACACACAACATGCAGCAAGCCGCGCGCGTCTCCGACCAGACTGCGTTCTTCCTTGGCGGCGAGCTGATCGAAGTTGCCCCGACGGAGAGAATGTTCACGAGCCCGACCGACGAGCGCACCGAATCGTACATTACCGGGCGCTTCGGATGACCGGAGTCATGCCTAACGAATCGACCCCGGCAATCGCCGCTCGCCGTTCCAGCGCCGGGACTTCCATCGACGAGCATCCGGGTGCCATCGTCGCCCGGAACTTCTCGTTCTGGTACGGCGCGAAACAGGCGCTGTACGACATCGATGTGGTCATTCAGCCGCGCGCGATCACAGCGCTGATCGGGCCGTCCGGCTGTGGCAAATCGACGTTCCTGCGCTCGATCAATCGACTGAACGAGCTTATTCCCGGAGTTCGCCACGATGGTCGCATCGATCTCGATGGCGAGGACGTGTATGATGCGTCGGTGGACGTCGTCGCGCTGCGCCAGCGCGTCGGCATGGTGTTCCAGCGCTGGAATCCGTTCCCGAAATCGATCTATGCGAACGTCTCGTACGGGCCGCGGATCAACGGAGTTCGCGACCGGCGCGAGCTTGACCGCATCGTCGAGACGTCCCTGCGCCGCGCGGCGCTCTGGGAGGAAGTACGGGATCGGCTCCGCGAGAGCGCGACCAGCCTCTCCGGAGGCCAGCAGCAACGTCTGTGTATTGCGCGTGCGCTCGCAAACGAGCCCGAGGTCTTGTTGCTCGACGAGCCCGCGAGCGCCCTCGATCCGATATCGACGCAGCGCGTTGAAGAGTTGTTGTACGAGTTGAAGCAAGAGCTGACGGTCGTGATCGTGACCCACAACCTGCAGCAGGCGGCACGTATCTCCGACCGCACTGCATTCTTTTTCCTTGGACGCTTGGTCGAAGCGGGACCAACCGATCAGATATTCACCAACCCGCGTGAAGAACGTACGAACGCGTACGTGACCGGGAGGTTTGGATGACGCAGCCGCAAACGGCCGGCCCAGAGCGACAGACCGGCTTTCGCCATTTCCACGAGCAGCTCGCGGAGCTCAAGCAGCGCCTGCTCGACATGTCCGAGAAGGCCGAGGCGCTCATCGATCTCGCCGTAGAATCGCTGCGTGAGCGCGACGCGGGGAAGGCCGAAGCCGTTCTCGCCGCCGATCACGAGCTGGATGATCTCGAGGTTGAGGTAGAGCAGCGCGCGATCTCGCTCCTCGCGTTACAACAGCCGATGGCGCGCGACCTTCGATTTATAGTCGGCGCTATCAAGATTTCGAGCGACCTCGAACGCGTTGGCGATCACGCCGTGAACATCGCGCAGTGCACGCTACGGCTCCTCGACGTTCCTGTCACGCTCGCTCCCGGTCTCGAGATCGACGAGATGGCGAAGCGCGCGCGTGAGATGCTCGGAGACGCGATCGACGCCTTCATACGAGCAGACGGAGCGCTCGGGCGCGCCGTCTGTAAGCGCGACGACGAGGTCGACGCGCTCGAAGAGTCGACGTTCCGAGTACTGTTGACGCACATGATGGAGAGCCCGACGATGATCTCGTCGTCGCTGCAGCTGCTGCTCGTGAGCCGCAACCTCGAGCGCGTCGCCGACCTCGCGACCAATATCGGCGAAGACGCGGTCTATCTTGCCGAGGGGAAGCAGATCAAGCACCACTTCGAGGAAAGGGCCGCCGGCAAGGCCCCGTTGCCCCGCGGCCCGTAGCTCGAACGACGTACGGACCGCGGACCGACGTGCCATCGCGCGCTGGGCGTTCAGCCGGACTGAGCTTGCGGACTATCGTGTGGGCCCACTTCGCGTACCCTCGACCGGTGAGGAGGTAGCCGAGATAGCATAACGGCCCCGAGCCGCAGGTGGGCTCGGGCCGTTATACTCATTAGAGAACGCTCAAGGCAAGTAGTAGCGCATCGAGAAGAAACCCATGTTGTCGCTCGCGGTGGGATGATCACCGAGCCCGTCCCATGTGTGCTTCACGATGTGCGAATACTGCAGCCCCCACTGGAAAGTGCCGGCCGTGCCCCGATAGACGCGGTACCAGAAGCCGATGTTCCCTTGCGCGAGCGACTGGGTGTCGGCGTTACACGTGCCCGCTGCCGGCGCGCCTGGAGCAAAGGGACCGGTGGCGGCGGTCTCGGTATCGCACCCGTTGTTCGCGAGGAGCGGCGATCCATAGCCCACTCCACGCCCTGCCGCCGTTACGCTTGCCTCGCGATAGGCGTATTCCACGCCGCCAATCAAGTAGATGTCGAGCTTCGGGCTGGCATGCATGTCGAGTTCGGCCATCCCCTGGGCGGCGCGAATGGGAATCAGAGAGCTGTCTGCACCGACTGTTGCGTCTGGGAGCTGTGACGTGCCGTACCGGCCAATCCCGCGTCCATAGAGTCCGCTGATCGTAAGGTCCGCCGACTTGGCGAACTGCATAAAGACACCAGCACCAATGCCACCAGCGTAGAAGTGTTGGTTCTGCGAGCCGCCGTTTACGCCTGTCGGATCAACCAGGCGTTCGCGGAAAACGCGGCCGAGTGCCTTGATCTCCCAGTGTCCGAACCCCGGCTCGAACGCGAGCTTCCCGACCAGATCCGGCGCCAGGTCCGTTGAGTAGTTAGTGAGCTGGTTGAGTTGACTGCCGCCTGGCTGTCCGATCACGAAGCCGGCTGGTGCATTGCGGGCGGCGAAGGTCATTTCCGGCTCCTCGATGGAGAGGGCGATCCAGGAATGACTCGACATCTTCTGAGACAGTCGGAGTGACGCCTGTCGCGCCCAGTTAAAGCCGACGGCGTACTGGGCGTCGATCGTTAGAGGAACGTCCTCGCCGCGCGGCCCGACTCCCGTCTTGTTTGTGGTAAGCATGCTCCACATCTGACCGCCGGCGATCGTGAAGCCGTTCGTGAGAGCGGCCTGTCCGAAAATCTGGCGCACTCGCAGAGTGTAACTGTTGCTCTCGTTGGAATTCGAGGTGACGCCGGCCGAGAGGAAGTCCGCCTCCCAGTAGCCTGTGTAGTTGACGTCGGACGTCTTGCCTTCAGCGAGCATGCCGATGCGCGATTGCCTGCCTGACCATCGGAACTCGGTCATCTGGCCGTTGGTCGCGTGATTGAACGGAATCCCGTTGAAGGAAGAACCCATGTCCGCGGTTTCATTCCCTGACCTGAATATCGCTTCGGCGGCGAAGAAGCCGATCGGCGTGAGTTGAACTCCTTTGTATCTGAGGGTGGTCGGGCCAGTGGTGTCGCTCGGAGTTTGGGCATGCACAGGCATAGCCCCGACGGCGATGGCGAGAGCAGCACCGATTCCGCAGATCCGTGGAAGGGACATGAGTGATATGGCTGGAGGGGGAGGGGAGAAATACTGACAGGCACCGGACTCGAGTGGCTGTGAGCCTTGCAAACGTCGACCTGCCCCATCACGGAATTGACATGGACGAGTTGCGATCATGTAACGGCAATCGCCGCCGCTGTGGCCGGTATCGTGACCGTTCCGTTACACCCGACTGCCGGAGTTGGAGAGCGCTGGGGACGCGAACGAGCACCCGCGCGGTGTAGGTTGCCTAACGTGGGTCGGAGCCAATGGCAGCAGTGGGTTCTTCAGGGAATCTCGGGAATCGTGCGACCTCCGGAAAAACTGGGCCGCTGATAGCGCTGACACGGCGCTGAAACCGCTGACTCTGCGTCTTGTCATCCTGAG
>DATBBP010000390.1:0-4069 GCA_036270935.1 Gemmatimonadaceae bacterium | reverse complement strand
GCGAACGGCGACCGATTGGCGGCCGATCTCGTCGTCGTTGGTGTCGGCGTGCGTCCGCGTCTGCAGTTGGCACAGGATGCCGGGCTTCGCATCGAGAAGGGAGTCGTCGTGAACGAATACCTCGAGACGAGCGCTCCGCATGTGTACGCTGCCGGCGACATCGCGCGTTGGCCGGATCCGCACAGCGGGGCGCCAATACGCGTCGAGCACTGGGTGGTCGCCGAGCGCCAAGGCCAGACCGCGGCTCGCAATGTCCTCGGCGCGCGCGAGCGATTCGATCTGGTCCCGTTCTTCTGGAGCGCACATTACGACGTGTCGATCAACTACGTTGGCCATGCCGAGCGCTGGGATCGAACCGATGTCGACGGCGTGGCCAGGGATCGTGACGTCGCCGTACGCTTTGTCGAAGGGAACCGCACGCGCGCTGTGGCAACGATCTTTCGGGACAAGGAGAGCCTCGACGCCGAGATCGCGATGGAGCGCGGAACCTAACGAAAGTCACTCAGCGCGCGACGAGCTTTTTGAGTAACGCGATCTGGCCGCCGTGGTAGATGCCGTGCTCAACGACGCCGTGGAGCATCTCGCGTACGGTGTACTCGTGTCCGACGACCATCGCGTCGAGCTGGTCGTCGGTCATCTCGCGCACGATCGCGGTGAGCGCTCGGTGTCGTTCTCGGAGCCGAGTGACGGCCGCCTGCCATGCCTCCTCACTCGGCGTGGTCGAAGGCAGCGGCCAGTCTTCGTCAGTTGCGACATCCTTTCGCGCCGAGCCGCCGAGGCGCTCGAGAGGCACGTCGACCCAGGTAATGACGTGAAGCACGAGCTCCCAGATGCTGTGGACGGACATCGCCGGCCGGTGCGCCGCTTCCTCGTACGTCACGCCCTCAAGCAGCTGAGACAGGGACGGGCCGTGCCACATCGGGCCGATGAATGTCCGGTTGATTCGGTTGGCCAACAATCGTGTCTGAGACATGGCTTTCCGAGTTTATAGTATTCTTACCGCGGCGGAGCGTAATATCGCAGCCCGTTGGAGGAGGCGCGGAATCCCGCGGCTTCGAACGCGCCGGCGTATGTGCTGCCGCCGGCGGGAACGCCATCGATGGTCTCGATCGTCACGTCGCGCCGGCCGTCGTTCGCGTCCACAAGGCGGACCGCGAGGGCGCGCGCAGCATCGGTGAGATCCGCGAGGTTCACGCCGGAGCGTATTGTTATGCGACGACCCCGTCCTTCGGCGACGAGAATGACTGCTCCAGCACGCGTCGCGAGGAGCGCGCCTCGACGACGCTTCCGAGCCAACTCGACGCTGCGACTCTCGATCGCTCCAACAGCGGCGAGTGTGTAAGGGTTGGCGGGATCGCTCGCCGCCATGATAACGATGGGCCTCGCGACTGCCACGTCGCCCTTGTCGGGTGCCGTCGTCGGCCCGCTCGCACGAAGCAGCTCCACGGCCGATGGCAAAGCGAATTGAGCGCCGGCGAGCCCGCGCACGTAGTAGCCACGACGTACATCACCACGAAACTCGAGTCGCTTCAGCTCACGGTAGATCGCACGCCACGATACCGTCGGCCGCTCGCGCTTCCACCAGTCGCGCGTGACGACGCCGTACCGATCGAGCCACTGCCGCGCGACAGCTTCGGCGACGACACTCTCATCATCGGTCACCCCGAGAATGCCGTTCGTTCGGACCAGGGACCATCGCCCCGGCCACGTTGCAGCACCAGGATCTGGTCTACTCTCCGATGGTGGCCGCCATTTTGGTAGCCGCCGGAGATTTGGACGGCGCTGCACGACTGGTCGATTCGTCGAGGTCGAGAAATCCGCAGGCAGCCAACGCGTGGGATCTGGCTGATTGCGAACACGTGCCGATACGATTGGACGCCACCGCACGACGTGTCGTAGCGACTCCATCGTGTCGTTTGTGACCAGGCCGGCGCCCACAAGCTCCTTCAACGCATCTCGCGTTGCGCGACCGCCGAGCTGCGTCGAACGCGTGAGGTCATCGAAAAACGACGCGCCGTCGGTGCGCAGCGCCTGATAGAGGCGCTCGCCATTCTCGCTCAGCGCGGGACCGCCGTCAACGGGCTCGGTGAGCCAAGCGCGTCCACTTCCGCGCCTAACGAACCGGAGTTGGACGAAAGTGACGCCGTTCTCGTCGCTCGCGGTGCTGCTCGAGCTACCGACCCACACCGCTTCGCCAGTGGCGCAGAGTCGCGTGATCGCCTCTCCGTCGTAACCAGTTACCCGCTGCCGTAGGTATTCACGCTCCCATGCGTCCGCGGGCCGCGCGATGCCGTAAAATTGGCGCACGGCGGCAGCAGTACCGTCCGTACCCTCGAGGCGGGATGAGGGATCGAGATGCTGCCAGCGCTGGAGAAAATGCGCAAATGCCTCGATGTCGACTGCCTCGATCTGCCGGCGCGCTTCGGCGAGCTCGCGGCGGCGCGCCTGTTCCAATAGACGGCGAGATACCCAGCGCGGCGCGGGTGACAGACCCTCCTCGAGAGCAAAATTGCCACGTGCGAGCTTGCCCGCTGCGGTCCAGTCGTCGAGCTGATCGGTCACCGTCTCAATCGCCAGGTCGTAGCGGCGCCTAACGTCATCGATCATGAAAGGCCTGCTGAGGGCAACGAACCGAGCCAGCAGCTCACGTCGAGCGGCACCTCGCGTTACTGTCGCGCGACGCAGCGACTCCGGTATCGCGGTGGTGGCCACCGTCGGGGCCAGTTCGGACCCGAGACCGACCATCGCCATCGCCACGTCGCCGAATGCCGCGACATAACGACTGTAGGAGTCGGTGAGAATGACACGTTGCTCCGTTCCGCCGATGCCTAACGGGACGCCGATCGCGATTGCTCGTCCGGTCTCCAGCAGCTCGCGCAGCGGATCTCCGATCACTCCTTCTCCCGCGACTCGTTCCACGAGCTCGGCGACTGTCAGATCTCCGGCCCGGTCGAGGAGAATAGCGAGTTCGTCCGCGGTCCGCGCCTGTCGCGTTGGCGCCGTCCCTCGCCGAAACGCCAACAACTGCTCGAGCGAGCGAAGAGTTCCTTGGTCAGCGGCGACGCCACTCCCGCCTAACAGCTCGTCAAGCAGGCCTCGATCGAGAGAGAGCATCGCCGCGCGTTGTTCCGCGCGCGGGGTGTCGTCCGCGTACATCCAATCCATCACGAACCCGAACTGCAGTGTGGCCGCGAACGGAGAGGGAATTGCCGTTGCCACATCGTGCATCTCGAGGCCGCCCGATTGCAAAGCACGCAGGACGTCCATGAGCGCTGGCATGTCGAACGCATCCTGCAACACGTCGCGATAGGTCTCGACCACGATCGGAAACGACGGGAACTCACGTACCGTTTGCAGCAGATCCTGCGCTTTGAGTCGTTGCAGCCAGAGCGGCATGCGTCGCCGCGGATTGCCGCGGGGCAACAGCAATGCTCGCGCTGCATTCATGCGAAAGCGCGCGCCGAACAGTGAGGATTCACCAATCTCCTCGAGCACCGTTCGCTCTGCCTCGTCAGGCGCGAGGCCCCGCAGGGCGTCCAGCGGCACGGGCCGGTTGAGATCAGGGAGACGCAACATGATGCCGTCGTCCGTGGTTTGCACCTGCACGTCCGTACCGGGTGTGCGCCGAGTGTTGCCGCCGTGAATCGCACTTCGCACTCGCGCGGCGAGCGCCACTCCCCACGGTGCGTTCACGCGGCCGCCAAACGGTGCGTGAATTACGATGCGTACGGCATTCGTCTCGTCGCGAAAGTGTTCGACGACGAGAACCTTGTCATCCGGTACCATCCCCGTCGCATGCCGTTGCTGATCAACATACTCGACGAGAGACTGCGCCGTGGCGTGATCGCACTCGTACTCGGCGGCGATTGCGGCGATCTCGTTCTCCGTTCGCGCCTGGTCGAGCCGCCGCCGGAGTGCTCCGATGCGCGGTGCAAGGTGTGCCGAGCGTGCAGCGTACTCGCCATGCCAGAAGGGCATTCGCGCCGGCGCGCCCGGCGCTGGAGTCACGATCACCCGATCGTGCTCGATGGCATTGACGCGCCAAGTCGAGGAGCCGAGCTGAAAGACA
>DATBBP010000389.1:0-4369 GCA_036270935.1 Gemmatimonadaceae bacterium | reverse complement strand
ACAGGTGACACCTGCCGGTATCTGGACCGCGCGGCGGTCGTCGTCGTGCCTCAGCGAATCGGCGGAGGCGCGCGGCGGGAGATCCTCGAGGCGATGGCCATGGAGAAGCCGATCGTGGCGACCACGGTGGCAACCGACGGGATGCCGTTGAAGCACGGTGAGCATCTGCTCGTCGCCGACACGCCGGATCAATTCGCGTCGGCGGTTGCACAACTTCTCCACAAGCCCGAGCTCGCTCGAGAGCTAGGCCGGCGCGCTGGATGGCTCGCGCGGTCGGGCTTCACCTGGTCGCACGTCGCCGCGCGCCTGGCAGAAACGTGCGCCGAAGTCATCTCAAGAGTGGAAGGCCATCTCGAAGCCAAATTGATACGGTGAGCTATAAGCGTCGCTGACACCGACGCGCTTGAGATCGAAGGAATCACATCCCGGCGTCACCGAGCCGCCACACGCCGAAAGGCAGGATCGAAAGCCAGCGTATCGCACGACCTCTCGATTGGCGTCGCTCAAATGTTCTCGTCGGCCGAACGGAACGCCGAAATGTCGAGCCTGTGCGCCGAGCTCCCGCTCGAGTCGCTCTCTCGCGCCGACGATTTCAACCGCGGCCTGTGCTCCGGACACTGTACCGAGGTTGGCGTGCGTCGCGGTATGGCATGCGACCTCGAACCCGTGAGCTTGAATCTCGCGCAGGTCGTCCCATGTCATCCACTCGGAGTGGATGGATCGGAGAGAATCCCACCACGCATTTCGCGCCGAGTCGATGAACTCGGTGGTGACGAAGAAGCAGGCGGGCAGCCGGCGTCGCTCGAGCTCCTCGGCGCAACGGACGTTATCGCGATAGCCGTCATCGAATGTGATGACGAGATGACGGCTGATGTCTCGTCCCATATCGAGCCGGTCGAGCAGCTCGCTCAGGGAAATGACGCTGAAGTACCGCTGGAAGAAATCACAGTACGCGCGAAACTGAGCGAACGAGCACGTGATCGGATCGCCGGCATAACGATCGTCGACCCGGTGGAAAACCACGATGGCAGCCCGGTTCTTCCACAACCGCCGATGCATTCCCGAGCGGTACAGCAGGCCACCAAGAAAGCTTCGTGCGCGGCGTGTCGGCACTCTCATCCCCGCTCCCTCGAAATCAACGCGAGGATCGATGCGCAAAAAACATGCATTGGACCGTCGTGCCGCATTCGAGCAACAGTGGCGATAGCGGCAGCAATCTTGCCGTCACCGTCGGCCGTCCTCGTGCGAATTCGGCGATGAGTGTCGCGTGTTGAGGCCATGGACTCAGTTTCGACATCACGAACGGTTCGAAAACGCGAACCAATTTCCGCCCCCGCCGTAACGTCGTCGATCGCGCCGGTGCGCGAGAGGCCGCCGCAGAGTTGGGACTGGGACGAACTCTCCAAAGCGAATCGGATTTCGTGGTCGCGCTACCTCGACGCGCTTCGTCGCTACAAGTGGCTCCTCGCGTTGGTGATTGCCGCGGCGATTGGCGGCGGCATCTTCGCCGCACGCCTCGTGAAGCCGGTGTACATGGTTCACTCCACGGTGTGGATAACACCGGATAAGCAGCACGATGACCGCGCCGCGCCGATCCGCGGAGATGAAGTCCAGCTGCACACGGCGGCGTGGCCGGAGCTCCTCACCAGCTTTGCCATTCTCGAACGCGTCGCGCGACGGCTGACGCTGACGCTCGCACCAGCTAAACCCGCCGACACGACCCAGTTTCGCGGTTTTGCAACTACACCAACGTTCCGGCCTGGTGCCTACGAATTGACGGTCGATCCGCGCGGACGGTTCTATACACTCTCACTGGTGAAAGGACCGCGCATCGAGACGGGTGTCGTGGGCGATTCGATCGGCCGCTCGGTGGGCTTCCTGTGGGATCCCCCCGCGGGGAGTTTGAGTCGTGGAAGTGATCTTCGCTTCACGCTCGTCAGCGCGCGCACGGCGGCGCTCGATCTCCGCCAGAACCTAACGAGCACACTGCCCGACGGCAGCAACATGCTCCGCATCACGCTGACGGGCACGAATCCGCAACGGCTGACCGCGATCACCCAGGCGCTGGTCGATGAATTTGTCGCCGAGGCTGGTGACCTGAAGAAACGAAGCCTGGTCGAAGTCGCGAAGACGCTGCAACAGCAGCTCGACGTCGCCGCCAAGGACCTTCAAAATGCCGAGAACGCCCTCGAAGCGTTCCGCATTCGGACGATCACCCTCCCTTCCGAAACGCGAGCCACGGCGGTTGTCACTCCCACGACCAACACTGCGCGCACGGCCGGCGCGGGCGACGACGCAACCCGCGATCCGGTAAGCGAAAGCTTTTTCTCCGAGCAGCTGACGTACGATGCCGCACATCGTCAACGGCTGATGTTGGAGCGAACGATGGCCGCTGTCCGGGACAGCACTCTCGATCCGAGCGCGCTCAGCATGGTCCCAGCGACGCGCACTGATCCGGCGTTGGAAGCCGACCTGAAGGACCTTGCGGACCGACAGTCGAAGCTGAGTGATGCGCGCAAACAATTCACCGATTCGCATCCTACAGTCCGTAGCCTGGCCGGCGAAGTGTCACAGCTGCGCGATCAGACGATTCCGCGCGATGTCGATGCGTTGCTCACGCAGCTCAAGATGCAAGAGGCCGATCTCGCGGACCGGGTGCAGGGGACGGCGCGAGAGCTTCGCGATGTGCCGGTTCGAACTATCGACGAGGCGCGCCTCCGGCGTAACGTCGCGACGAGCGAAAATCTTTATGCATTGCTCAAGAGCCGTTCGGAAGAGGCAAACCTCGCCGAGGCGAGCGCCGTTTCCGACGTGAGTGTTCTCGACGCTCCCGTTGTACCCGAAACCCCGACGAGTAACCGCGCACCATTCGTGATCGGCCTGGCCATCGTCGTGGGCATCATCGCCGCCGGGGTGCTCGCGTTCATTCTCGACCGCTACGATCCGCGCTTCCGCTATCCCGAGCAGGCAACCGAGGATATGGGACTCGAGATCGTCGGAGCAATTCCTGCCGTCAAACAGGACGAGCTGCGGTCCGAGGCGGGCGCGATGCAACTCGTCGAGGCATTTCGGACAGTGCGGTTGAGTGTCGCGCAGGCGGCGGATCCATCGGGTCGCGTGCTGTTGACGATCTCGAGCCCCAATGCCGGTGATGGCAAGTCAATGATCTCGGCGAATCTCGCGCAGTCGTTCGCCGACGCGGGCTTTCGCACGCTCATCATCGACGGCGACATCCGACGTGGTGAGCTGGATAAGCGTTTCGAGGTGCCGCGAACGCCAGGATTACTGGATTACGTCACTGGTGCGGCGACGCTCGAACAAGCGCTTCACGCCACCAGCAACGAGAAGCTGTGGCTCATGACGCGAGGTACGCAGCAGCAACGCGGTCCGGAGCTCCTCATGTCGCCAGTGGTCCCCGACCTGATCACCGAGCTGCAGCGGCGGTTCGAGGCCGTGATCGTGGATTGCTCGCCGTTAGGCGCCGGGATCGATCCCTTCGTTCTCGGCGCGGCAACGGGCAACATGTTGCTGGTGCTGCGCGCCGGCGAATCCAATCGAAAGTTGGCCGAGGCCAAGCTCAAACTGATCACGCGGCTCCCCATCCGGCTTCTCGGCGTGGTGCTGAACGACGTCCACATGTCGGGCGACTTCCAATACTACTCGTACAGCTATTCCGATAAGAAGGAAAAGACCAAGCTCCCCGCGCTCGAGAACCAGATCGACGAATTCGCGAGACGATCGGGACTTTTTTCGGGTAGAGAGTAGGCGGTTGGAGAGTACAGGGTGGAAAACCCTCGACTCTCAACACGCTAGCCTCAACCTCAACCCTCTACTCTCTTGCCTCGCCTTTATTAGCGCGACTGTCGCCGATTGTTGTGACGTAAGGCACACACCTTGTATCTCGACTCGGGCGATCCGACGGCGGACACCATTACATGAACATTCACACGCAGACTTCGAGCATCGCTCGGCGAGAGCCAAAGGTTCTTACAGCGGCTCGCGTTTGCGCCTTTTCGTGTCTGCTGCTCGCGCTTGCATCACGAGACGCAGTAGCGCAGCAGACGGGAGGCGGAGGCGGAGGCGGAGGCGCCGGTCCGGATGGAGACGCCCGCCGCGTCGCCACATCGCGCAGCGACATTCAACCAGGCGACCGCCTCATCATCGTGACACGCGGTGACTCCACGCGGACCGACACCGTAACGGTCCAGAGCGACCGCACGATAAGCCTTCAAAACGTCCCGCCGATTCAGCTCGAGGGTGTGCAGGGCCCCGAGCTGCAGAGTTATCTGGGCGAGCAACTGCACCGCTACGTGAAGCGCGATCTCGTGCGCGTGATTCCTCTCGTGCCCGTCGGCGTGCTCGGGGAGGT
>DATBBP010000388.1:0-3727 GCA_036270935.1 Gemmatimonadaceae bacterium | reverse complement strand
CCAACGGGAAAGGAAACGGCGACGCAAGCTGAGGAGCTCGCTGCATTCCGCATCGGCAACGATTTTCTCGCCTTTCCCATATCGAACATGGGAACGGGATTTGGCGCCACGGCCGGCATTGCCGTCGCCCGTCCGCTCGGCGAATGGAACCTCGGCTTCGGCGGCAGCCTCCGACAGAGCGCTGCGTATCAGCCATTCGTGGACAACACCGGTGCGCAGCCGCGGTTTCAGCCAGGAAACGAATATCGCGGGCGCATTGGGCTGGACCACCCGTTCGGGACAGGGCGCTTCGCGGTTGGTTTCACATACTCGAAATTCGGCAACGACGATATCGGCGGATCGATCTACAACACGGGCGATCGCTACATCACACAGGCCGGCTTCAACAACATGTTCGGCGGCGCCAATTTTCTATTTAATGCGTGGGATCTCTATCGCCGGTCGGGAACGATCTTCACCGGTGAGCGTACCGGTCCGGAGAACGTCGCGAATGTCTTGGCCAGCCTTGGGATCCACGCTATGAGCGGCGTGATCGAGCCATCAGTCGAGCTGCGAAACTGGACGCAAGAGAATCTGAGTACGAGCATGCTCGGAACGATCGGTCTGCGATACAGTGTTGACGCGGGTGGCTTCGCGATCACGCCGAGCGCTGGGTATACGTTCGGCCGATTCGCGTCGGTGGATGGAACTGCCGATCTCGGGGGATTTAGAGCGGCGCTGGCCATTCGTGTTGGCCCTTAGCCCGCCTGACGAACGCGGATCCGACAAAGAGTGCTTGAGCAGATCGGAGCGCTATATTGCTCCCGAGAAACGTCGACTCGTCCTCGAACCGAGCTGGGTATGGCTGGTCACAGTAAATGGAAGCAGATCAAGCACTACAAGGCGGCAGCCGACGCGAAACGGGGGGCGCTGTTCACGAAGCTGATTCGCGAGATCACGCTCGCGGCGAAACAAGGAGGCGGTGACCCCGACGGCAATGCGCGTCTTCGTACAGCTGTCGACAACGCGCGCGCGAACTCGATGCCGAAGGAGAACATTGAGCGCGCGATCAAGAAAGGCACGGGCGAGCTCGAAGGCGTCGACTATCAGGAAGTGACGTACGAGGGCTACGGCCCGGGCGGCGTGGCGATGATGATCGAAGCCGTCACCGACAACCCGACGCGCACCGTCGCTGACGTGAGGCACAGAATGTCGCGCGGCGGTGGCAACATCGGCACGCCGAACTCCGTAGCGTGGATGTTCGAGAAGAAGGGTCAGATCCTCCTCGACGGTGCGGGACGAGACGAGGACTCGCTCATGGAGGCGGTCCTCGACGCAGGCGGCGAGGATCTCCGTCGCGAGGACGACCAGTACGTCGTAACCACGGCGCCGGGCGACTTCCACTCCGTGCGAAGCGCGCTGCAGAGCAAGGGCCTTTCCATTGTCGAGGCCGAGCTGGCGATGGTTCCGAAGTCCACCGTGAAGGTCGAGGGTCGTGACGCCGAGTCGTTGCTGAAGCTCATCGAATCGCTCGAGGAGCTAGACGACGTACAGAAGGTGTGGGCGAACTTCGATATCGACGTCGAGCAGATGGTGCGCGCGTAGAAGGTGATAGGTTCTAGGTGCGAGGTGCTAGACTTTGCACCCCTAGCACCTAGCACCAATCACCTAGCACCTTCCTTCATGCTCGCACTTGGCATAGATCCTGGCACCGCGAACACCGGGTACGGCGTCGTTCGCAGCGATCGGCCGGGACTCGCGACGCTCGTGGAGTGCGGCGTGATTCGGACGCGCCCGCGCGATCCGCTCCCTTCGCGACTCGCCGAGATCTATAACGGTGTTACGCAGCTCATCGCGCGGCATCGACCAGACGCGCTATCCGTCGAAGACGTCTTCTATGCGCGTAACGTGCGGACGACCGTTGTGCTTGGGCACGCGCGCGGCGTGATCCTGCTCGCCGGCCATCAGGCCAAACTCGAGATCCACGAGTTTCCTCCGGCCGAGATCAAGAAAGCAGTCGTCGGCTCAGGTGGAGCGACGAAAGAACAAGTTCAGTTCATGCTCACTCGGCTGCTGCGGTTGAAGGCCGTGCCGCAACCATCCGACGCCGCAGATGGTGTCGCGGCGGCGCTTGCTTTCATCATGAGCGCCCACCTGCCGACGATCGCCGCGGCAACGCGTCAGGCATCGGATCGATCGCAGCGGGTCCGTCGCGACGCGGCGGTCGCACGTGCGATGGCGCGTGTCGCAGCGCGGCGCTCGGGCGAAGAAGAAGAGTCGTGATCGCGCACATCGCCGGAACGCTTCTCGCCAAGGAGCTCGATCGCGTCGAAGTGATGACGTCGGGCGGCGTCGGTTACGAGTTGCTGGTGCCATTGAGCGTTTACGAAACGCTGCCGAAAATTGGTGAGACCGTTCGTCTCCACACGTACCTCGTGGTGAAGGAAGACGGGTGGCTGCTCTTCGGCTTCGCCAGTTCCTTCGAGCGCCAGGTCTTTCAGCGCGTGCTGGATGCGAAGGGAGTCGGACCAGCGCTGGCGCTCGGGTTGCTGTCGACGCTTTCCGCCGAGCGACTTGTGCGCGCGATCCGCGAGAAGGACATCGTCACGCTACAGAGCGTGCCCCGCGTCGGGCGCAAAAAAGCGGAGCAGCTCGTGCTCGATCTCGCGGACAAGCTGGATGACGTTCTTCGCGCCGCTGCGCCAGGCGGCGTGGGCCGCCTCGAAGGCGGCGACGCCGTGAGCGAGGATGCGACTCGCGCTCTCGTTTCGCTCGGCTATTCTATAGGCGACGCCGAGCGCGCCGTGCGTGCCGCGCTCGATGATGGCGGAAAGGGAATGGCCGCACCGGAACTGATACGTCGTGCACTAACCAAAGTCGGCGGTGGAGGGGGACGGTAATGCTCGCAGCCAGACGAACGTCGACGTTCACGGAATCTGTAATTCGCGAGATGACGCGCATCGCACAGATGCATGAGGCAGTGAATCTCGCGCAGGGCTTCCCCGACTTCCCGATGCCGGAGCCGATGAAGGACGCGGCGTGCGCGGCGATTCAAGGCGATCTCAATCAGTACGCCGTCACGTGGGGTTCCGCGAACCTTCGTATCGCGATCGCCGAGAAGTATCGGCGGTGGTATGGGATGGAAGTGGATCCCGATCGCGAGGTAACGGTCACCTGCGGCGCTACGGAAGCAATGGCCGCGGTCTTCATGGCGCTCATGGATCCCGGCGACGAAGTGATCGTGCTCGAGCCCTTCTACGAGAACTACGGGCCGGATGCTGTTCTGGCAGGCGCAACGCCAGTGTTCGTTCCTTTTGAGCGACCCAATTGGACGCTAGACGCTGATCGTCTGAAGAAGGCGTTCAACAAGCGAACGAAGGCGATCATCATCAACACGCCGCACAACCCGACTGGCCGCGTGTTCACACGAAGCGAGATGACGCTGATCGCTGAGCTGTGTCTCAAGTACGATGTCTGGGCGATCACCGACGAGATTTACGAGCACATTCGTTATGCAGGCGACCATCACGTGATGGCGACCTGGCCCGACATGCGCGAGCGGACGATCACGATCTCGGGACTTTCAAAGACGTTTAGCTGTACCGGATGGCGCCTCGGCTATGCCGTCGCGCCGCCCGCGCAGACTATTCCAATCCGGAAAGTTCACGATTTTCTAACTGTCGGCGCTCCGGCGCCGCTCCAGGCCGCGGGTGCGGTTGGCCTGGCGTTCGATCCCGACTACTTCAAT
>DATBBP010000387.1:0-1961 GCA_036270935.1 Gemmatimonadaceae bacterium | reverse complement strand
GAAGGGGCTCTTGAACGTCGTCACCGGCCTCGGCAGCGTCGTCGGCGCCGAGCTCGTACGCAATCCCGACGTCGCGAAGATCTCTTTTACGGGGTCGGTGGCGGTGGGTGAAACCATCATCCGCGACGGCGCCGCGACGATGAAACGCATGACGCTGGAGCTGGGTGGAAAGTCGCCAACGGTTCTGCTCGACGACGCCGTCCTGGACCAGGCCATCCCGTCGGCGCTGACCATGGCCTTCATGAACAGCGGTCAGGCGTGCGCCGCCGGAACGCGGCTTCTGGTGCCCAGGAGCCGGCTGGACGACGCGAAGCGGACTATACGGGAGGCGATGCGCACTTTCACTGTCGGCAATCCAGCCGATCCGAAAACCGCTGTCGGGCCGATGGTGTCGCAAAAGCAATACGAACGGGTGCAGTCCTACATTCGGAAAGGCATTGAAGAAGGCGCTGAGGTGCTGGTCGGCGGCGAAGGCCATCCGGACGGTCTGGACGCTGGGTACTTCGTGAAACCCACCGTGTTCGTCAATGTGAGGAACGACATGACGATCGCGCAGGAAGAAATCTTTGGTCCCGTACTCAGCGTGATCGCCTACGATTCCGAGGACGACGCGATTCGGATCGCCAACGACTCCAAATACGGTCTGCATGCCGCAGTCATCGGAACCGACCTTGCGCGCGCCCGGCGTGTCGCCTCCCAGTTGCGGGCCGGCCGCGTCGTCATCAACAACATGACCGACGATTCGCAAGCGCCGTGGGGCGGATTCAAGTTTTCGGGCATCGGCCGCGAATATGGCCGGTACGGGATCGAGGCGTTTCTCGAAACGAGGGCGATCCTCGAGTCATGAAACACAACACGCTCTCTCCCGCTGAATCCGCAGATCGCCTCGCAATCCGCGAGCTGGTCGAAGCCTACGCTCACTGCGCCGATCGTCGCGATGCGAAAGGGCAAATGGCTCTCTTCACCACGGACACTCACTTCGTGGTGTACATGAACGCCAAAGACCCTACGCCCTCACAGGAGCTCCATTCGCGCGAGGCGCTGGCTCCGGTCTTTGCAGACCTGAACAAGTACGATGCGACGACGCACTTCGTCGGGCAGAGTACCGTTCTGGTGTTGACGAGCGAGCGGGCGACCGGTGAAGCCTACTGCCTGGCGCATCACGTGAGCATCGACGGTGGCAAGCGACGTCTCATGGTCGCATCGCTCCGCTACCTCGATGCATTCGTCAAGATCGATGGCGCGTGGCTCTTCTCTGAACGGTTGCTCTACGTGGACTGGATTGACGAACGCCCATTGTCATAGATGCCTGTTCCCGTTGTGGGCGCAAAGCGCCTCGTCATCGTCGGCGCGACTGGAATGGTCGGCGGATATGCCGTGCGCTATGCGCTCGATCACCCGGCCGTAGGACATGTCACGGCGATCGGACGCAAGGCGCTCGGCCTCTCGCATCCCAAGTTGCAGCAGGTTCTCCACCGCGACTTCGCGGATTGCTCAGCGCTCGCGGAACCGCTCTCTGGCCAGGACGGCGCGATCTTCTGTCTGGGCGCGTACACCGGCGCCGTCGCGGACGCGGAACTCCGCCGGGTCACTGTGGACTACCCCATCGAATTCGCGCACGTACTCCACGGTAGCAGCCCCGAGGTCGCGTTCTCATTCCTGAGCGGGAGCGGCGCGGACCCGACAGGACGTAGTCGACTGGCGTTCGCGCGCTACAAGGGCGAGGCAGAGAAGGCACTTTTCACAAGGGGGTTTCCCCGAGTCTACGTGTTTCGTCCGGCGTACATCTACCCCGTCGAGCCGAGGAAAGAGCCGAACTTCAGCTACCGCCTGCTGCGCGCGATCTACCCGGCATTTCGCCTGCTCTTTCCCAATCAGGTCATTCGCGCCGACGACCTGGCCCGCGCAATGGTCGATGTCGTCGTCCGCGACACGACGGAGCGAACGAACGTGGTGTTCGA
>DATBBP010000386.1:0-6741 GCA_036270935.1 Gemmatimonadaceae bacterium | reverse complement strand
TTGTCGATGAACCGCGTTCTGAATGGCGTGAGTCGTCCCTTCTTCGGCTGGGTGTCCGATCAGCTGGGACGCGAGCACACGATGCTCATCGCCTTCACGCTCGAGGGTGCGGCCATTCTTCTCCTCAGCAAATTTGGCGGGCACCCGATGTGGTTTGTGCTGCTCACGGCATTAGTGTTCTTCGCATATGGAGAGATCTACAGCCTGTTCCCAGCGATCTGCGGCGACGCGTACGGACGGCGTTTCGCATCTGCTAATGCCGGCCTGCTGTATGTCGCCAAAGGCGTTGCGTCGCTCGTGGTGCCGCTGAGCAGCATAATTGGCGCGTCGGCCGCCGGTTGGAACGGCGTCTTCGTCGTCGCCGCGGTGATGAACTTCGCCGCCGCGCTGCTCGCGATCTTCGTGCTGCAGCCACTCCGCCGGCGCGAGAGCAAGGCCGTGCCGTGAAGATCGCCGTCGTTGGCGCTGGTGCAATCGGCGGGTACGTCGGCGGGTGGCTGGCTGCAGCAGGTGAGGACGTCACGTTCATCGCGCGCGGCGCAAATCTCGACGCAATTCGACGCGACGGAATGCGCGTCATCGGTGAGGACGGGAAGGTCGTGGTCGCGCACCCTGCCGCGGTCGAGAAAACGCGCGATGCGGGACCGCAAGAGTTGGTCATCCTTGCCGTCAAGGCACATCAGGTTGCGGCCGTTGCGGCAGAGCTTGCAGCGCTCTGCAGCCCGGGCACTTCGATCGTCACGATGCAGAACGGCATTCCGTGGTGGTACTTCCACAAGCACGGCGGCGAGTACGAGGGCACGCCCGTGCGTTCGGCTGATCCCGACGGCTCGATCGCGCGGCACATCGACGCCGATCGAATCATCGGATCGGTTGTTTACCCGGCAGCGACATTGGAAGCGCCCGGAGTCGTGCGCGTCGTCGAAGGAAAGCGATTCACGCTCGGCGAGCCCGATGGCTCGACGTCGGAGCGCGTGCAAGCAATCTCCGCGGCGTTCACGCGTGCGGGATTCAAGTCGCCAGTGATCTCGGACATTCGGAGCGAGATCTGGCTCAAGCTGTGGGGCAATCTCAGCTTCAATCCGATCAGCGCGTTGACACATGCGACGCTCGCCGGCCTGCTCCGCTTTCCGTTGACGCGCCAGCTGAGCATCGAGATGATGCGCGAAGCCGAGATGGTGGCGAACGCGCTCGGTGTCACCTTCCGCGTCGGCATCGACAAGCGCATCGCCGGCGCCGAGAAAGTCGGCGAGCACAAGACGTCGATGCTCCAGGACGTCGAGGCGGGGCGCCCGCTCGAGATCGAAGCGCTCGTCGGCGCGGTCGTCGAGCTCGGCCGCCTAACGACAGTGCCGACGCCACACATTGATTCCGTGTACGCGCTTGTAGGCTTGCTGGCGAAGGCGTTGGCAGACGGCGGTAAGCTCACAATCGCGAGAAGCTCAACGCCAGCACTCCGAGCTCAGCCCGCGCTAGCACCTAGCACCTAACACCTAGCCCCTCAAATGGCAGCAACAATTTTAGAGCTTTTGAAAGCTGGTTCCGACGAAGCGACGGCGCTCAGTGCACCCGGCGGTGTCCCTCCGCTTTCCTATCGCGCGCTCCGCGCGCACGTCGCCGAGATCACGAAGTTCCTCGCGTCGCAGGGCATCGGCGCAGGTGACCGGGTCGGCATCGTGCTCGACAACGGCCCCGAGATGGCCGCTGCCTTTCTCAGTATCGGGTCCGCCGCGACCGCCGCGCCACTCAATCCCACGTATCGCGCCGAGGAGTTCGAGTTTTATCTCTCGGACCTCGGGGCGAAGCTGCTCGTCGTCGCGACCGGCAAAGATTCGCCATCGTTAGGTGTTGCCGCAAAGCTGGGCGTGCCGGTGGCGCGACTGACGCCGCATCCAGAGAAAGGCGCGGGCAGCTTCTCGCTCCAATGCGAGCGTGCGGGCACGCCGAAGCCGGTGCGCGCCGCCGTGCCGGACGACATTGCGCTCGTGTTGCACACCTCGGGCACGACGTCGCGTCCCAAGATTGTGCCACTCGCGCACAAGAACATCGCCGCGTCCGCTGGGAACATTCGCGGCACGCTTTCGCTCACCGCGCAGGATCGCGGGCTCGTGATCATGCCGCTCTTTCATATTCACGGGCTCATTGCGGCGCTGAGTGCACCGATCTCCGCGGGCGGCGAAGTGTGCTGCACACCGGGCTTCAACGCGCTCAAATTCTTTGGTTGGCTGGACGAGATGAAGCCGACGTGGTACACGGGCGTCCCGACGATGCATCAGGCAATTCTGCTTCGCGCGCCGGGCAACGCCGAGATCGTCAAGCGTCATCGCTTGCGCTTTATTCGGTCGTCGTCGTCGCCGCTGCCACCGACGGTGATCACGGAGCTCGAGCGCGTGTTCGGCGTTCCCGTCGTCGAAGCGTACGGTATGACGGAAGCCGCGCACCAGATGGCGAGCAACCCGTTAGGCGGTCCGCGCAAAGCTGGTACCGTTGGACCGAGCGGCGGCCCGGAGATTCGCGTCGTCAATGACAAGGGCGAGACAATGGCACGCGGAGAGACCGGCGAGATCGTCATTCGGGGACCGAACGTGATGACCGCATATGAGAACAACCCGAAGGCCAATGCGGACGCATTTTACGGCGACTGGTTCCGCACTGGAGACCAGGGCGTGATGGATCCGGACGGATACGTCGCCATCACCGGGCGGCTCAAGGAGATCATCAATCGCGGCGGTGAGAAGATCTCGCCGCGTGAAGTTGATGAGATCATCATGGAGCATCCGGCGGTGCATCAATGCGTGACGTTCGCGATGCCGCACGAGATGCTCGGTGAGGACGTCGCCGCGGCGATCGTGCTCCGCCAGGGCTCGGCGGCAACGGATAAGGAGCTGCGCGATTTCGCCGCGGCGCGGTTGGCGCCATACAAGGTGCCGCGGAAGATCCTGATTCTGACGGAGATTCCCGTCGGCGCCACCGGAAAATTGCAGAGGATTGGATTGGCGCAGAAATTAGGACTGGTGTAAGGGATGGCATAGCGGGATCGAAGCGATCGTCATCCCGAGTAGCGAAGCGACGAGTGTCGATGCCTGAACCTTTAGAAGCAGACGTAACGAAACGAACTTCACCTATGACCGAAGCGACCGCACTGACTGACGCCGCTCCGCCCCAACTGAATCCCCCGCAGCGCCTCTTGATGGGCCCGGGACCGAGCAACCCGGATCCGCGTGTGCTCGCCGCGATGGGTGCGAATCCAGTCGGCCATCTCGATCCCTACTTCGTCGAGCTGATGGATCAGACGATGGGCGCGCTGCGCGCCGTGTACGGCACGCACAACCATCACACGCTGCCGATTTCAGCGACCGGGTCGGCCGGGCTCGAGACGATCATGCTGAATCTCCTCGAGCCGGGTGACAGCGCGATTGTCGCCGTCATGGGCTATTTCGGCGAGCGACTGGCGGAGATGGCACGACGTGCGGGCGCCGATGTGCGCACCGTGAACGTGCCGCCTGGGGAGATCGTCGACCCGGCGGAGATCGAAGCGCAGCTCGTGAAACGGCCGGCGAAGCTCGTCGCGTTCGTGCACGTCGAGACGACGACCGGCGCGTGCCAGCCGATCGCGCCGATGGTCGAGGTGGCGCACCGACACGACGCGCTCGTCGCGATGGATTGCGTGACCTCGTTAGGCGGGCTACCGATCGAGATCGACACCCTGGGCGTCGACGCGGCGGGCTCGTGCAGCCAGAAGTGCATCGGTGCGCCGCCGGGCCTGGGCCCGATCACCGTCGGGCCACGAGCGTTCGAAGCGGTCCGCGCGAGAAAGTACAAGCCGTCAACCTGGTACTTCGATCTCAACCTGCTCTTCCAGTACTGGGGCGAGGAGAGCGGAGCCCGGAAGCGTGCGTTTCACCACACCGCACCCGTTGCCGCGATTTACGGTTTTCACGAGGCGCTGCGACTGATTCTAGAAGAAGGGCTCGAGGCGCGCTGGGCCCGTCATCAGACTACGCACAAGGCGCTCGTGCGGGGTCTCGATCGGCTCGGCCTGTCGCTCTTTCCGCCGGCGGCAAATCGCTGCGCGACGATCAACGTCGTCAACGTGCCCACGGGTGTCGACGAGGCCCGCGTTAGGCAGCGCCTCCTCGACGCGGGCGTGGAGATGAGCGGCGGCCTTGGAACACTCGCGGGCAAGGTGTGGCGCGTCGGCGTGATGGGGTATAACGCGCAGGTGTCAACGGTCGAGCGCTTCCTCGAGGCATTGGAAGCCGCACTTCGTTGAGGAATGCTGACGACCTGACAGTCCTTGTGGACGAAGATCCTCGGTGCGCCACTGGGGCAGTCGCGTAACGTTGCGATCGACTGGAGCGTTGGTGCTGGCGGGTGTCTCCTGCGTGCTCTAATTTCGCGCCAACGCTTCCCCCCGAGCCGATGTCGTCACGCATCCAGTTCGGCGTCTACTTGTTGCCGGTGATACTCCTCGTACTCGTCGTCGGTCCACCGATCTGGCTCGACGTCGCCGCCCCCGAGGCGGACGCTGTCGTCACGCGCAAGTACGAAGGCTACCGCCTGAGTCGCGACCCTGATGGCGGATGGAGACAGGTTCGCTACATCTGGGCCTCGTTTCGAACGCCGGCCGGCGTCGCCCACAATTCGGAGATGATGCTCGGGACTTCCGAGTACGACAATCTGAGCGTCGGCACGCATCTTCGCGTGCGCTATCTGCCGATCTATCCGTACACCGTTCGGCCCATCGCGCGCACGACGATGATCCAGGCGCGTGAAGTGCTGACGCCCGAGACTACGCGCGGGCGATGGCTCGCACTGCTTCTGATCTTTGCGCCGCTCACGTTCCTGGCCGGGCGCATCGCGCGCATTCTCGCAGTTCCTGTTGCACTCGTGTGGCTTGGCGCGACGTGGGTGTACGTGCTCGCACCGAAGCCTCTACCCGTGCCCGGTCCGTCGCACGCGAGCGCGCGCGTGAGCTGGACGCAAGTGGTGTTTCGTGGGCCAACGAACCGGCGCTATGATCGCTTGCCGACGCCATACCGTGTCGTTGGTCTGACGTTCGTTCCGCCGAAAGCGCGAGACTCGATCACGGTGGTCGACGCCGTGGACTCGATGAGCCTGAATCCCAAGCCAGCTGACGGGACTCTCGTGCCGATCGGTTACGAGCCCGGCGCGCCGCGAACCGCTCGACTTCTCGTCGGAACGCGTACGTTCATCAATGCAAACCGTTCCAGCCTCGTGCTCCTTGGAATCGCGCCCATCGTACTCGCCCTGCTCGTTGGGATGCATCGCCGCAAGGGACGTCGTGCTGCCAGCGCAACGGGGTACCCGAGTCATCCCTCGCCGCTTCGCTCCTCATAACCGCGGGGAGCGGTTAAGAATAAACCGTCGTCGCGTCGTGCAATCAGCGGATGCATACAGGCTGCGGTGATCACCTTGTGACCTATCCGCGGATTCCTGGTGTTGTCCCCGTATGAGGATTGCCCTCGCGATCGCATTCACCGTGCTGACGGCGTGCTATGCGGACGGCGCGCTCGCGCCGCGGCGAGCGGCGCCTACGATCAAGATCGATGGACCGATTGTTTTGCCCGGATCGACTTTGGTCGATATCGACGGGGTGACCATCACTACTCTTCGAGACTTGCAGCGTCTGGCCAAGCTCGACCCTGAGACAATTACGGTTTACAAGGGGGTTGCCGCTTCCGATCGCTACCCCTCGCATCCGTGCGCCGCAATCGTCATAACGACGAAGCACGCCGCACACCCGACGCAGCGTTAGCGATCGTGCTTTAGCTGCACGACAATCACCTCGACCGGCTTCGAACCCGGGTTCACGTCGGCGTGCATCTGCCCCGGCGGATCGACGCCGAGCCAAATCGCCGTCCCCGCCTTGAGATGGTAGGTGTTCAGCACCTTGCCATCCTTGTCGACGACGTTGAGCTGCCCGTTGTTGAGCGCGATGAGCGCTCGCCCATGCTCGTGCCGGTGCAGCGTCAAAGGCTGCTTCGGCATGACGATGGACTTCCACACGCTCACCTGGTCGTTCTCGAATTGCGGCTCGCGTCGAGAGCCGCCCGGCTGCTGCGCCCACATCACGCCGGCGCCGGCGACGAAGCAAAGGACGCACGCGATACTTGTCGAGGGAGAGGAAGTCACGGAAGTTCTCGTAGGCTGAGTTCTCGTTAAACGCTGTGTGAAGAAAGGAAGAAATGTCCGATCGTCTCGAGACGTCAAGACGCGATTTCATCGCCGCATCGGCGCTGGGCGTCCTCGGCTTCGCGTCCATCGGTCGCAGCATCGCGTCGCGGCGCAATGGCGAATTGCTCTACGTCGGCACGTATACCGAGGACAAGCGCACGGAAGGAATCTTTCTCGTACGCTTCGACACACGATCCGGCGCGCTCCAGCTCGAGCACGGCGTCGACGCGGGACCGAATCCCTCCTTTCTCGCGATTCATCCACATGGCCGCGTGCTCTACGCGGTGAACGAAATCGATCAATTCAACGGGAAGGCGAGCGGCGCGGTGTGCGCTTTCGCCATCAATGGCGACACCGGCGCGCTGACGCGAATCAACGAGCAGGCATCCGGGGGCGGTTCGCCCTGCTATGTGAGCGTGGACCGCAGCGGACGGGCTGTGCTCGTCGCGAACTACGTCGGCGGCAGCATCGCACTCCTTCCACTCGATCACTCTGGCTCGTTAGGCTCGGCAACGCACATCGACCAGCACCAGGGCAAGGGGC
>DATBBP010000385.1:0-2179 GCA_036270935.1 Gemmatimonadaceae bacterium | reverse complement strand
CGGCGTCTGAAGCAGCAGTATGGGAACGAAACGTCGATGGCCGACGCCACTCTCGTTCCGCTGCGCGATCAGCTTGTGGGCACGGTCAAGACGCCGCTCCTCGTGCTACTGACGGCATCGGCGTTCCTACTCCTCATCGCGTGCGCGAACGCGCTCAATCTGCTCGTGGCGCGTTTGGCGCTGCGCCAAGGGGAGCTCGCGCTGCGAGTCGCGCTGGGCGCAACGCGCGGGCGACTGGCGCGCCAGGTGCTCGCGGAATCGGCGGTGCTGGTGTCGCTTGGCGCAGCGATCGGCGTGGGCCTCGCGGACGTCGGCGTCAAAACCATGCTCGCGTCCTCCACGAATCTGCCGCGCGTCGGCGAGATCCACGTCGACACGCGCGTGCTCGCGTTCGCGATCGTCATCTCGGCGCTCATCGCCGGCGTACTCGGATTGCTCGCCGCGTGGCACGGCGCGCGCCGAGACGTACGGGACGCGCTGTCGTCGAGTCAACGATCGATGACTGGGAGCGGCGCGACGACGCGCCTGCGGCGTGGCATGGTGCTCGCCCAGATGGCGCTCACCGTCGTGCTGCTCGTCGGCGCGGGCGTGCTCGGGCGTAGCTTCCTGCGTCTGATCCAGGTGAATCCCGGATTCATCACTGAGCATTTACTCATCGTCGACGCCAAGCCTACGATCGACGACACGCTCGCTCGGCTCGCCTATTACAATGTGCTAATCGACCGAGTGCGCGCCCTGCCAGGCGTGGCGGGTGTCGGGGCGTCGACGGGCATGCCGCTCGACGGCGGCGGCACCGATGGTACGTATCTCCTTCTCGACAGTCCGTCGCAACAGGTCCCATCGTTCAAGGATTGGTTGACCTTTCCACCGTCCAAGAGAGGGCAGGGGCAGTTCGAGATCGTGAACGGCGATTATTTCCGGACGATGCGCATTCCCGTCGTGCGCGGGCGCACCTTCGACCCGATGCGCGACGTCCTGAACGCGCCGCCCGTCGCCGTGGTGAGCGCTGGCTTCGCGGCGCGTTCGTGGCCAGGCGAGGACCCGATCGGCAAGGTCGTGAACTACGGGAACATGGACGGCGACCTGCGTCCGTTCACCGTTGTTGGCGTTGTCGGTGACGTGCACGACGCGAGCCTCGCCGCGCCTCCCACGCCGGTGCTGTACGCGTACGCGCAGCAGCGTACCCGCGCGCAAGCGTTCCTGCTCGTGGTGCAGACGCAGAACGATCCGCGGAGCGTCGTCTCGTCCATCCGCTCGATCGTGCACGAGCTGCGGCCCGACGTCGCCCTTCGAACGCGGACGGTGGAGCGGCTCATCGCGACGTCCGTGGCGGATCAGCGGTTCACGCTCGTCCTCATTCTCGCCTTCGGGGGCACCGCGCTCGTGCTCTCGACGCTCGGCGTCTACAGTGTGGTGTCGTATCTCGTTGCGCAGCGCACGCCAGAGATCGGTGTGCGCGTTGCGCTCGGGGCACAGCGCGGTGATGTGCTCTTCCTCATTCTGCGCGAAGGGGCGCGTCTCGCTGGCGCGGGCGTCGTCATCGGGGTATTGGGCAGCGTTCTCCTCACGCGGCTCTTGCGCGGACTGATCTTCGGTGTCAGCGCGGCGGATCCGATCGCGTTCGCGATGGCGATCGCGCTGCTCATCGTAGTGGCGCTCGCGGCGACCTACATTCCGGCGCGCCGAGCGACGCGAGTGGATCCGATGGATGTGATCAGAGCAGTGTAGACGTAGAGCGTGGCCCGATTGTGGAGTGCGGCCACGACTATGCGCCGGCGTCGTCGCAATCTGTAGAGAAGCGTGCGACAAGGGTGCCCCACGCGACGCCGCGATCGGACCAATCCTATCACCGGGGGACAGAGGTCGCGTTCTCGAACGTGCGGCTATTGCGTCTTGGGGCCCAGGCGCGGGAAAGATTGTGACGAATTAGCAGTGGTTGTTGCCGGGACGGCCTTGACGCGGGCTGATCCGGCCGCACTTTAGCCCGCGCAGCCTCTGACTGGCTCTTTCGCCGTTCCCCGCCTGGAGGTCGTCAATATGCCGCGCGCGTTGCCGCCCGATTCCTGCCTGCGCTTCCTAACGACTCTTCTCATCGCCGCGCTCGGACTGCTCGCGCCGCGCGCCACTGCGAGCGCGCAACGAGATTCCGTGAGCGGCGTCGTGAGGGACTCACTCAGCG
>DATBBP010000384.1:0-9103 GCA_036270935.1 Gemmatimonadaceae bacterium | reverse complement strand
CGCCGGGAACAACGGCAACGCGTGGGAGCTGCGCTCGAGCGAGCTCCATCGCAGCGTGCCGGCGCTGTTGGCTGAGCTGACGCGGCACGACCTGCAGCTCGCCGAACTGCGCACGCACTCGGCGACGCTCGAGGACGTGTTCGTTCACCTGACCGGGAGGCAGCTGCGCGATGAGTGAAATAGAAACGGCCGCTCGCCGTCGCTTCGGCATCTCAGCGTCGCTGCTGCAATTATCGTCGGTTCGCTTCAAGGAGTACCTGCGTGAGCCGGAGGCCGTGTTTTGGACATTCGCATTCCCGATCATCCTCGCGATCGGGCTTGGCATCGCCTTTCGGAACCGGCCCCCCGAAGTGGTGCACATCGCCGTGGTCGGTCCGTCGGCAGCGGCAACCCGCGTGGCAACGGCCGCGCGCGCCGATTCGGGGCTCGCCGTCGAGCTGCTCCCGGCCGACAGCGCGTCCGTTGCGCTGCGCATCGGACGAGTCGCCCTCGTCGTCGTCCCTCGCGCCGATGGAACGGTGGAGTATCAGTTCGATGAAACGCGACCCGATGCGCGCAGCGCGCGCCTGCTCGTCGACAACTCGATCCAGCGCGGCTACGGCCGCGCGAACACGGTGAGCGTGAGCGAGACGCACGTGCGCGAACGCGGCTCGCGCTACATCGACTTCGTCATTCCAGGTCTCCTCGGCATGAACATCATGGGAAGCAGCATCTGGGGACTCGGATTCACCATCGTCGACGCGCGCCGCAAGAAGTTGCTCAAGCGCCTGGTCGCGACGCCGATGTCGCGCGTAGAGTATCTCCTCGCGTATCTGATCTCGCGGCTCGTTCTGCTTGTCGCAGAGGTCATCGTGC
Source organism: Gemmatimonadaceae bacterium (assembly GCA_036270935.1). Taxonomy (GTDB): domain Bacteria; phylum Gemmatimonadota; class Gemmatimonadetes; order Gemmatimonadales; family Gemmatimonadaceae; genus AG2. Next base: position 8,248 of record DATBBP010000384.1, on the reverse strand, counting down.
TCCTCGGCTTCGCCGCGGTGTTTTTCGGTGTGCCCGTTCGCGGATCGCTCATTCAGCTGTCGCTGATCATTCTTGCCAGCGTGTTCGCGTTCGGGGGACTCGGTCTTTTGATCGCGTCACGTGCGCAAACCATCGAAGGCGCGTCGGGGCTCATGAACGTGACAATGATGCCGATGTGGGTGCTGTCCGGCGTCTTCTTCTCGTCGGAAAATTTTCCGAAGGCATTTCAGCCGTTGATCCAAGCGTTACCACTCACGGCAACGAATAATGCGCTGCGTGCCAGCATGCTGCGCGGCGAGGGGTGGTCGGTCGTCGGGCCGGAAATCGCGTTGCTCGCCCTATGGGCGGTTGCAACGCTTTGGTTGGCGCTCAAGTGGTTCCGGTGGCGTTAGGCGTTACGCACCTCATCCGCCCGCCGCCTCGCTCAGGAAAGCTACTTCCATTTGGCGCCGCGTCGGACTCCGGTGGATTGTCGTAGCTTCACTCCGTCGTAGTTGCCCAACCTCGGATTGGCGTGTCGATTAGTAGATTGTCCACAGGCCGGGCGTAATGAGCTCGATCGAGTGTCCGTCGGGGTCACGAACGTACACGCTCTGGCCACCGCGCTGCCACTGTACGCGACTCTCGATCTTTACGCCGCATTCCTCGAGCCGCGTCGCCCAGCGCTGGAGATGTTCCTCATCGGGCACCGCAAAGGCGACGTGCTGATTTCCCGTCCCGCCGTGCGGCGGGACGACACCGCCGGCTGTCGGCAACGGCTCACCCGTTGCCCCGCGCCGAAAGAGCAAGAGCACGCTCACGCCGCCAACGCTCAACGCCAGCAGGCGCGCGCTATCCAGCAGCGGCTCGCAACCAAGGAGGTCGACGTAGAAGCTGCGTGACCGAGTGAGGTCGTCGACGTAAAGTGCCGTCTCGACGATGCGATCCAGCTGGGGGTGAACCCTGCCACTCATGCGGCGCCATCGTAATCTGAAGTGGCGGGACGCTACATTTTCTGATCGTCGCTCGCAAGGAATCTCATGACCGCCTCATCCGCGCTCGGCTCAACGTCCGAGCAGGGCGATCTTCCGACCGCCGAGCTCTTGGCGCATGGCCAAACGGCGCTCGAGTGGATCGCGCGCTATCTCGACCACCCGGAGCGGGTGAGCGTTCTGTCACGTGCCGTGCCCGGCGAGATTCGTGAGATGTTACCCGCGTCGCCGCCGGAGCACGCCGAGCCGTTAGGCGAGATCCTGCGCGACTTCGAGTCGCAGATCGTGCCGGGAATCACGCACTGGAATCACCCGGGATTTTTCGGCTATTTCGCGACCTCCTCGTCGGTGCCAGGAATCATTGGCGAATTGCTCGTCTCTGCGCTCGACATAAAAGCGATGCTCTGGCGCACCTCGCCCGCCGCGACGGAGCTCGAGCAGGTGACGACGGATTGGTTGCGACAGATGCTGGGTCTCTCTGGCGGTTGGTTCGGCTTTCTGAACGACACCGCATCGATCTCCTCCATGCTCGCACTCGCCGCAGCGCGCGAGGCGAAGCCGGAGCTCGACATTCGCGCTCGCGGCATGGCGGGCCGCAGCGATCTGCCGTGTCTCCGGGTCTACGCGTCGTCGCACGCCCACTCGTCCATCGACAAAGCGGCGCTCGCGTTAGGCTTTGGTCTCGACAACGTGGTGCACATCGAGGTCGACGCCGACTTTCGCATGCGCGCCGACTCTCTTGCCGCGGCGATCGCGGACGACAATGCGCGCGGCTTCCTTCCAGTCGCTTGCGTCGCGACCGTCGGCACGACGAGCACGACGAGCATCGATCCTGTGCCGGAGATCGCGGCGATCTGTCGCCGCGAATCGATCTGGCTTCATGTCGACGGCGCCTACGGCGGCGTCGCCGCCGTCGTGCCGGAGATGCGCGACATCCTTGCCGGCGTCGAACAGGCCGACTCACTAGTTGTAAACCCGCACAAGTGGCTCTTCACACCGTTCGACTGCTCGGCCTTCTTCACGACGAAGCCCGATGTTCTCGAGCGTGCCTTCTCACTCGTGCATGAGTATCTCGTTACACCCGAGCGCGAGTCCGTCGTCGATTTCATGAACTACGGGGTTCAGCTGGGGCGGCGTTTTCGTGCACTGAAGCTCTGGATGGTGATTCGCGGGTTCGGTACCACTGGTCTCGCCGCGCGCATCCGCACGCACTGCGCCCTCGCGCGCGAATTTGCCGATTGGGTGCGCTCCGATTCTGAGTGGGAGGTCGTTGCGCCGGTGCCGTTCTCACTCGTCTGCTTCCGATACGCACCGGCTGGCGTTCACGAAGAGGTGCTGAACGATTGGAACGCGGGAATCCTCGCGAGGGTGAACGCGGGAGGCGAAGTGTTCCTCTCCCACACAAAGCTCGATGGCCGGTACGTATTGCGCCTCGCCGTCGGCAACATCCGAACCGAGGAGAAACACGTTAGGCGCGCGTGGGAGCTGCTTCGCGAAGCCGCCCCCACCATCGCGACGTAGGCGTTAGTCCGTCTTTGTCCGCGTTAGTCCGCGCTCACGCTTCTGACTCGGGCCATCGGACTTCCGCTCCCGCTCGAGCGCGTCGACGACCTCGTCCCCAACGTGCCGCTTGCGCATCAAGTAGAACGCGATGATGACTGCAACGATGATTCCGAGCGCGATCTTTACCTCGTACCGGCGCACGTGACCGAGTATGCGCAGCGCGGCCTCGCCGAACCCCCAGCCGAGAAAGGTGAACAGAAACGCCCACGAGAGCGCGCTGAGCCCGCTCCCGATCAGGTAGAGCCAGAACGGTACTCGCGCCGCCCCGCATGCGAGCGGAAGAGTTAGGCGTAGCCCATACGCGTATCGCACCGCCAGCGAGCAACGCCACGGATGACGCCGCACGAGGCTGAATACGCGCAGCATGAACGCACGCAACTTGGGCCAACGCTCGCGCACCCAATGCCCGCGCCAGCGGCCGAGGTAGTACAGCAGAATGTCGGCGATCCACGTCCCGCCGGTGATCCAGAGGCCGACGGCGACGAGCTTGAGATGACCGTCGTGCGCCATCAGTCCGCCGACCAGCGGCGCTGCTTCCTCGGTCACGATCCCTGTCGCGCCAAGCGTGATATACGCCCACAGCCGCTGCAGCGCCGTGAGCGAGTCGCCGGCGCGTGGTAACGCGAGGAGCAGAGTCGAAAGCAACGTCGCCGTCCCTGCTCTTACTCGCGCGAGGCGGCCAGTGTAGCCGACGACACGCCCATGCGCTCCAACAATCGCTCGAGCAGGGCACGCGCGATCGGGCCAGGCGTGGCGTCGCCGATGCGGCGCCCATCAACTGATAGCACCGGCGTCACATCGGTCGTCGTGCCTGTGAGGAAAAGCTCCGTTGCTTGCGGGAGATCGTCGACGCCGATCGCTCGCTCACAGACCTCCACGCCGATTTCGCGCGCGATCTCGATCACGACGTCGCGCGTCACACCGGGGAGCACCAGATGATTGGCAGGATGCGTTCGCAGCACGCCGCTGATGACGCCGAACACGGTTGTATGAGTTCCCTCGGTAATCACGCCATCGCGAACGAAGATTGCTTCGCTAGCACCAGCTTCCGTCGCTGCCTGACGAGCCATCACGTTAGGCAGTAACTGCACCGTCTTCAGATCACAGCGCAGCCAACGGACGTCCGGTTGGGTGATGACCGACGTCCCGCTGAACCGCGACGGGCTCGGTGTAAAGGCGCTCGCCATCACGAGGAGCGTCGGCGTCGTGCCTGGTGGCGGGAAGGAGTGCGTCCGCGGCCCCGCGCCACGCGTGATCTCGACGTACAGCGTCGCGTCCGCGTCGGAAAGGCCATTCTCGCCCAACAGTCGTTCACCGATGGCAGTGAGCTGCTCCAGTGTGCCGTCTGCCGGCCGTGCAATTCTCAGCTCGCTCAGCCCACGTTCAAGGCGTTCATGGTGGCGAGCGGCCTCGAAACGGTGGCCGCGCACCACGCGCCACACTTCGTATACGCCGTCGCCGAAAATGAAGCCGCGATCGAATGCTGATATCGTCGCCTCACCAGCAGGCACGTACCGACCATTGAGATAGACGAGCATCCCAAAGCGTACAGCCTCGCGCCTGACGCGTACAGGGGGACTGTGTGGAGCGTGGAGCGTGATGCGACACGCTCCACGAGCTCAGTCTCCCATCGCTGGTACCGCGTGCTCGGCCGTCATCTGCCTCGGCCGATATCCGGCGAGTCGTGCAAATGCCCGACGCCACTCATCAAGAATCTCATACCCCGTCGGTATAACGAGCAGGGTCAGGAACGTCGACGTGACGACGCCGCCGATGACCGCGATACCGAGTGGGGCTCGGAACTGCGCACCCTCGCCACGCCCGAGCGCGACCGGAATCATTCCGGCGATCAGCGCAAACGTCGTCATCAAGATCGGACGCAACCGAATCGAGCCCGCCTCGATGAGCGCCTCACGAAGCGGCTTGCCATCCTTCTCGCGCGCCCACTTTGCGAAATCGATGAGCAGGATCGCATTCTTCGCGACGATGCCCATCAGCATCATCACTCCGATCAACGTCATGATGTTGATCGTGTTCCCTGTAATCGCCAGCGATACCATCACGCCAATCAATGACAGCGGCAGCGAGATCATGATCGCGATCGGATCGAGGAACGAACCAAACTGCACCACGAGAATCAGGTACATGAGCATCAACGCGACGCCGAGGGCGAAGAAGATCTGCCCGAAGACTTCGTTCTGATCCTTCGACTCGCCGCCTAGCGTATATCGGACTCCCGGCGGCAACGTCAACTTCTTGATACGCGATTCGATGTCGGCCGACACGTCGCCAGACGCGCGGCCCGAAGTGTTTGCCTCGACTGTGACGACGAGCTCGCGATCGAGATGGTCGATGATCGCCGGACCTGTGCTCTCGCGGATCGTCGCCACCTGGCCGAGCGGCAGAGTGCTCGGGAGTCCGTTCGATCCGGCGACGACGAGCGGGAGTGCGGCAAGATCGGCCGCGCGGCGCCGCGACTCCGACGAGAGGCGCACTTCGACATCGCGGGTTTCACCGCTCGGGTCCACCCAATCCCCAGACTTGAGTCCCGCGAACGCCGGACGCAACGCCTGCGCAACTTCGCCGACGGTAATACCCATGCTGCCGGCAACGCCTCGATTCAGCTCCACGTTGAGCTCGGGCTTCTGACCTTTCGTCGAGAGCCCGATATCGACCGCGCCTGGAACTCTTCGCACCTCTTCACGCACCATCTCCGCGGCCTGATTGAGCGCGACGAGGTCATTGCCGCGGAGCTGCATCTGGAGCTGCTTGCGTCCGCCTCCGAAGTCGCTCGTGAACACGGACAGCGTGACGCCGGCCACATGCTTCGTCTCCGCGCGCAGTAAGTTCGCGAACTGCTCGGCGCTGATCGAGCGCATGTTCTTCGGAACCAAGCGCACGTAGATGTTCCCCTCATCGACAGTACCTGTCGAGGTATTGCCTAACGTGCTATACGTGTAGAGGACTTCTTTATGTGATCGCGCAATCCGCGCCGCCTCTTCGGCCTTGAGTCGGGTGTACTCGAGGTTCGATCCCGGCGGCGTCTCGAGCGCGATCGTCATCTCAGCACGGTCGTCTTCAGGGAAGAAGCCGACACCTACCGTGCGCACCGGCGTCGCGACGATCACGAGCAGCACGCCCACAAAAGCGCCACCCAGCGCGATCAGCGTGCGACTCCACCACTCGGTGTCCTCTCTGCTGAACGCATACGCGACGATGGCGACTCCGACAATCGCGCCTGCCAGTCCCGTGAGACCCTTCGACGGCAGCACGAATGCGGAGACGAGCGCACCCGACGCGATCGTGATCATGGCTGCGCGGTGATCGAGCGCCCAGGCAATGACCTTCTTGTAGTTCTGCGCCTGCCGATTGAACCAATGATTGAAGCGATCGAGCTGACGCGTGATCCACCACTTCTCGTGCTCCATCCGGTGCGGATCCGCCCAATAGGCCGACAACATCGGATCGAGCGAGAAGGAGACGAACAACGACACGAACACCGAGCACGCGATGGTCAGCGCGAACGGCTTGAACCACTGGCCACCGATTCCCGGCATGAATCCGATGGGTACGAAGACCGCCAGAATCGAGAACGTCGTCGCCGCCACGGCGAGACCGATCTCGTCCGTGCCTTCACGCGAGGCGGTGTAGTGGTCTTTCCCCATCTCCACGTGCCTAACGATATTTTCGCGGACGACGATCGCGTCGTCGATGAGAATGCCGATCGCGAGCGAGAGGCCGAGCAGCGACATCGTCTCGAGCTTGAACCCGAGCACCCACACGGCGATGAACGACGCGAGCACCGACACTGGCAGCGCCAGTCCGGTGATCACGGTCGATCGCCAGGAATTCAGGAACAGGAACACTACCAGGACCGTGAGGATCGCGCCTTCGATGAGCGCTTCCTGAACGTTCGTGACCGCGTGATCGACGCGGACGCCTGAGTTCTTCACGACCTCGATCGTCGTGCCAAATGGCAGTCGCTTTTTGATCTCGTTCACGCGCGTGATGAGCCGATCGGCGACGTCGGTGGTGCTGTACCCCTTCGATTTCTTGACGTCGATGCCAACCGCCTCACGGCTGTCGTACAGTGCGAGCGTGCGCGGCTCGATCGTACCGTCCTTGATCTCTGCAACCTGCCCGAGTCGAATGAGTTGCCCGTTCCGCTCGGCGACAACGAGATGCGTGAACTCCTCGGGGTTCTCGAGGCGTCCCTTAAGGCGGATCGAACGTTCGTCGAGTGAACCGGTGACGCGCCCAACGGGCGATGCGAGATTCTGGAGCTGCAGTGCTTGCACAACCTGACCGACGCTGACCCCGACCGCCTGCAGCGCCTGCGGCTTGAGCTCGACTGTCAGTTCGCGCTCCTGCTTGCCGAAGACGAGCACATCGGCGACGCCCGGCAGCGACCGCAACTCGCGTGTAATGCCGGGATCGACGAGGCGCGTCATCTCCGCCGGAGAGAGCGTGGTCGACGAAAGTGCGAGCGAGACGATCGGCCGATCGGTGTCGTTTTCTTTCTTGATGATCGGCTCCTTCATTTCTATGGGAAGGTCCGATCGAATGGTGGAGATCCCGTCTCTTATATCCTGCGTCGCTTCGTTGAGATCTTTCTCAAACAGGAACTCGACGAGGATGAGCGCGTAGCCATCGTACGCCTTGCCCATCACTTGCTTGACGCCTGAGATGGCCTGAATCTGCTCCTCGACCGGATCAAGGATCTGTTTTTCGACGATGTCCGGAGACGCGCCAGGATACACGATGCCTACGGAAACGAACGGCGGTGCGACGTCGGGGAACTCGTCGGTCTTCAACTTGAGCAGCGCAAAGATGCCGAACACCACCAGCGCTAACATCGATACGACGGTGATCAGCGGCCGCTTGATGGCGAAGTCTGAGATGAACATTGGTTAGCCTTTTGTGTTGCTGGTTTTTGGTCGTTGGTGGTTGTGGATTCGGGATGAGCCGGCGCGGAGCGACGGCATTCCTTGTTCGCCAATCACCAACTACCAACCGCCAACCACTATTTCTTCACGTCATTCGGCGCCGAGACACGGACGGGCGTGCCCGCGCTGATGCCGCGCGCGGCGCCTAACAACACCGTGTCACCCGCCGAAACGCCCTGCGTCACTTCGACCGTTTCCGTCGCAGCGTCGCGCAGGCCCAAAGAGACCTCGGTCTTTTCCGTCCGGCCGTTCTTAAGCCTAACGACACTCGGCCGTAATCCACGCTCGTCCACCGCGCTCTGCGGCACGACCGGGGCTTGATGCGACTCACTCGAGACGCGCCCCTCGGCGAAAAGACCGCCGACGAGCGTCCCCCCGGTGTTCGGCAACGAGGCGATGATTCGTACCTGTCGTGTCGCGGGATCGGCGATCGGGTTCACCCGGGTCACACGACCGCTGAAGTGCCTGTTCGGATAGCCGGTCACCGAGAAATCAACTGGCGCGCCGAGTCGCACCGCGCTTAACGCCTCCGCAGGAACGGACGCTTCGAGCCGCATCGTCGACGGATCGACGATCGTCACCAGCGCCGTGCCTGGCGAGACAACGTCACCAGCATTCACCGGGCGTGCGCTCACGATCCCGGTGAGGGGTGCCGTGATGCGCGTGTTCGACAACATCTTGTCCGCGGACGCCGCTTGCGCCTGGGCCGTCGCCAACTGCGCGCGCGCGGCCGTGAGCTGTGCTCGCGACTGCGCCGCAGCGCGCTCG
>DATBBP010000383.1:0-3422 GCA_036270935.1 Gemmatimonadaceae bacterium | reverse complement strand
AGCCATGGCACGGGGCTGCGCGACAAGGTGACACCGATGGCGCGCGCAGCGGTTGCCGCAGGCGCAGACGGTATCATCGTCGAGGTTCACCCGAACCCCGACGGCGCCCTCTCCGATGGCGCGCAATCGCTTTATCCGAATCAATTCACGAGTCTCGTGATCGAGCTCCGTGCGATCGCCAACGCCATTGGACGTAGTGTGGCGACCTTACCGGCGCCTCGCGCCATGGGAACGGCGACGATGTCGGTAGGGTAGGAGCGTGGAGCGTGGCGCGTGGCGCGGGGCGCGTGAATCCCTAGCACCTAGCACCTAGCACCTAGCACCTAGCACCTGGCACCTAGCACCTGTCTCTCTGGAGTCACCGTGCATTTGTTTCGTTACTCTCTCGTTATGCTCATTGTCGCCGCCCCGTGCGTGGCGGCGCAATCGACTGATCAGGTACTCGATCGAGCCGTTGCGGCATGGGGGAAGGTCAAAACCGCGCGCGCGACGTTCGAGCAGACAATCACGAACTCGCTCACCGGCTCGAGCGGGAACGCGCGCGGCGAGTTCCAGCAGCAGCGACCGAACAAGCTCTCAATTCGCTTTACCGAGCCCGCCGGCGATCGAATCGTCTCGGACGGCGCATCGGTTTGGGTTTATTTGCCGAGTAGTGCGCCGGGGCAAGTCGTCAAGCGTTCGGCGTCCGACGCTTCCGCGATACCGCTCGACATCACCGGCGAGTTTCTCACCGATCCACGTAGCCGCTACGCCGTGAGCGACGCGGGCACCGCCACGGTCGCTGGGCACGCCGCACACGCATTGGCTCTTGCGCCAAAACCGGACACGCAGGCGCCCTTTACGAAAGCGACGATTTGGGTCGACGACGACGATGGTCTCATTCGCCAGTTCGAGACCGTCGAGCAGAGCGGCGTGACGCGCCGAGTGCGCATCACGTCGCTCGAATTGAACGTGCCCGTCGAACGAAGCACGTTCACCTTTACGCCGCCAGCGGGCGTTCGCGTCGTCGAGCGTTAACGCTTCGTCGTTCCGGCGCGGAGCAGCTCCTGCGGAGTATGCGCCTTGTCGAGAATGCCTAACGCGGTGGTGATATCACGATCGCGACTCACGACGCGCTCGAACTCCGCCTGCGGGCCGAACACGTACTGTGCGATCTGATCGCCGAGCAGCCGATCGACCAATGGTGCGTCTGCATCATAGAGCGGCCGCGGCAAATTGATCTTCTTCGCGCGCAGCCGATCGTACAGCTCCGCACGCATCTGTGGCGTGATCGTGAACGATCGCGACGTCACGCTACCGCGTGCCTTGATCGCGAGGGCGTAGTCGGTGAGGACATCGCGGAACGCGGCGACGTGCTTGCCGAGTGCGGCCTGCAGGCTCTCCGCCTGCGCGTCGTCGGCCGAATCGCTGACCGGTACGTCTGGCGTGATGCCACCGCCACCCAATACCGTGCGACCCGCGTCGGTCTTGAAGCGCGGCTTCGGCGCCTCGGCCCCGAGCGCGCGCAGCGCCTCCTGATCACCGTCGTCGTCGTCCGCGCTCGCATGCGCTTTGTTGATACTTCGTCCTGACGGCGTGTACCACAGCGCGGTGGTCAATTTCAGCGCGCCACTGTCCGACACGGGAAAGAGACTCTGCGCGCTGCCCTTCCCGTACGAGGTCGTGCCGACGATGAGCGCCCGATCGTGATCCTGCAGCGCACCGGCCACGATCTCGGATGCACTCGCGCTCCCGCTATCGACGAGCACCACCAGCGGCATTTGCGGCCACGCCTGCGGGAATCGATCGATGAAGTCCCGATCAGCCTCGCGGCGGCGGCCGCGCATGCTGACGATCTTCTGTCCCGGATCAAGGAACAGGTCGGCCACGGCGACACCCTGATCGAGCAACCCGCCCGGATCGCCACGAAGATCGAGCATCAGCGCGCGCATACCGTTGGCCTTCAGCGAATCGATCGCCGCATGCAGTTCCTGATCGGAGTTCTCGCTGAAGATGGTCAGGTCGACGTAACCGACGCCGTTGCGCAGCATGAGTGCGTGCTGAACCGAATGAAAGCGAATCTCCTCACGCGTCAACGTGAACGGGAGACGGATGGGATTCCCGGGCCGCTCCACCGTTAGGCGGACGGCTGACCCCGGCGCGCCACGCAGGGCTTTGATGGCTTCGTCGGACGACCATGCATGCGTCGAACGGCCGTCGATGTCGACAACGCGATCGCCGGTGAGAATCCCGGCGCGTTGCGCGGGCGTGCCCGGCAGCGGTGCGACGACGGTGATCCACCCCTCTCGAACATCCATCTGAATGCCGACGCCTGCATAACGACCCGTCGTGCTTTCGTTCAGCTTGGCGAGGCGGTCCGGCGGAAGAAAGACCGAGTGTGGATCGTGCAACTCCAGCAGCATACCATCGACCGCCTTTCGGTACAGATCGGATTCCGAGACGGTATCGACGTAATAGTTCTGGACGTGAGCGAGCACTTCATCGAATAGCCGTGCTCGGGCAACATTGGTGGATCCCGAACCATCGTAGCCGGCCTGCATGAGCCAGCCGCCGGACACGAGTGCGACGGCAAACACGGCGGCGACAATCACTGCACGAGAACGCATCTGGTGCTTCTCCCCTATGGTGATGCATCGCCCTCCAACGAAGGGCGAACTAAGTCTCTAGAGGGAAAGAAGCGGGCCATCGCGCTCGGAGCACCTCGTGGATGCGGGAGAAAACCTCGGCCTCACTGCCGCGTGCGTCGACAACGGCGATCGGCCCGCATTCCCGATGCTGACGCTGCCAGTCTGCAGTTGTGAATCGTCTGAACTCGGCCGCCACGCGCGTGTGAAATGCATTCGTTGCGCGCTCGATGCGGTCGTGCGCACCCCGTCGCGCGACGCGAGCGAGTCCTTCTTCGGTTGGGAGATCGAGGAGCACGGTGAGGTCGGGCATCAAGCCCGCCGTCGCCATTGTATTGGCGGCGGCAAGATCATCGGCGGAAATGCCACGGCCGGCGCCCTGGTAGGCGTACGTCGAGAGAAAGAATCGATCGACGAGCACGATCGATCCCTTGCCGAGTGCGGGTCGCAGTACCCGTTCGACCAATTGCGCGCGCGATGCCATGAACAGCAACGCTTCCGCGGGCGGCACGATGTCGGACTCGGGGTCGAGCAGAATGCGGCGGATCTCGTCACCGAGTACGGTTCCTCCGGGCTCACGCACCGCGACCACATCGTGACCACGCGCCGCCATCCACTCGCTCATGAGACGGAGCTGAGTGCTTTTGCCGGCGCCCTCAGGGCCCTCAAAAACGATGAACAAGCTCGAGGTGCACCTCTTAGAGCGTGATTATGCTGCTCGTCGCTCCCTTCTCGATTCCTTCCAGAATCCAGTCATTCACCTTCGACATCACCTTGTCAAAGTTCTCCTGCGCAACG
>DATBBP010000382.1:0-5347 GCA_036270935.1 Gemmatimonadaceae bacterium | reverse complement strand
TGCATCAAGTTGTTGCGGTAGTCGTCCTCGTACTTCGAGGCGTTGAACGACTCGGTCAAGTTGCCGATGAGCTGCTCCGCCATCTGCAGCTCTTGTGGGCGCACGGTCTCGGCGCCGGGAAACGAGTAGGTATCAGTATTTACTAACTCGTCGCCGAAGCGCATGATTTCGAGCACGAGCGCGTCACCGACGACTTTGAGACCGGCGAGGTGATGCGAGTTCGAACGCATCGTGATCTTCCCGACGCCGACGGTGCCGGTGTTTCGAATCGCCTCTCGCAGGAGCGCGTACGGCTTGTCGCCGCCTTTCGACGGCAGCACGTAATACGGAGTCTCGAAATACCGTGGGTCGATTTCGTCGGCGCCCACGAAATCGAGAATCTCGAACACTTTCGAGGATTCGAGCGCGGCGGCTTTGAAGTCCTCCTCCGTCATTTCGACGAAGCGTCCTTTCGCATACTCATAACCTTTGACGATGTCGTCCCAGGGAACGGTCTTGCCATCCTTCTGGCAAACGCGCTCGTAACGTATGGGTGAATGATCGCTGCGATGCAATAAGCGAAAACTCACACGCTCACCCGCGCGAATCGCGGAATACAGCTGGACGGGGATATTCACAAGTCCGAAACTCAGCGCACCCTTCCAGATCGGTCGCATGATCGCTTGCACCCGTCGCGTGATTGAGAGAAATGCATTGAAGCGCAACTCCGATGCTATCAACAGACAATGCACATCGCCTGTGGAAAGCGCTGAAGTTGTCCACGCACCGAGGTGCTTCGCGCCGAGTTCTCAACACGCTGTCCACACGAGTTTCGCGTTCTTGAATCAGCCACGTACCGGCTTGTCACAGGGCAAGAACATTTCCCTCGAAAGCTCAGCGCTGTGCTCGTGGGGAAAAAAGGTTCTCAAGACTCTTCCACATGCGATTTCAACACGATCTCGCGAGCGCTTGAGCGTGAATTGATCAGGAGTTACGCCGTTCTCGACAGTTTTCCACAAATCCTATCCACATAAAACACAATCACTTAGCCATGTTTTTCCTATTGCGCGCCGAAATCGGTTCTTCTAGGTTCACCCTCCCAACGTCATCCCGACGTTCCCACCGCGCGATTTGTTCGTACCAACCGCCTCCACTTCCTACTTCATTCCCATGCACCTCGTATCCTGCGCTCGGCCGAACGAGCCTCTCGAGGACGCCCCCTGCTCGTCGCTCACAATCGATGCGGCGAAGGGTGCTTGGACCGGCTACTGGTCGACGATGGATGAAGGCTATTACGCACGCTGCCAACATCCCGATGGCAGCGAGGAGTGGTTCCGGATGTACGAGGAGGGCATTGGCATTCGTGCCACGCCACTCGGCTCCGTCGCCGCGATTCCGGCCGCGCCGATGCGCTCGCATCAGGGTGTCGGTATGGACGACACGACGCGTGCGCGTGCTCGGCGCCGCGTTATGCTCTTATTGGCGCGCTCGACGAGCGCGCGAGGCATTCTTGTTGGAAGTGCGCGTCCGAAATCGCGCTAATGCACGCGGCCGTCTCGCTCGCCCTCGGGCAGCAGCTCGAGTTGCGGCGTGCGTTGTTGGATGACGCACGCGGCCGATTCGTACAGCCACTCCAATACGGGCAGGATCTGCATGTCGCCCGAGGTCGCCGATCGGGCCAGCGACAAGGCGACATAGACGCGCTGCGCCACGTCGTTAGGCACTCCGTGCAAGCGGTACAAGAGGAGCTCCGTCGCGGCCTCGGTGAGATGGAAGAGCGCGAACAGATAAAAGCGCATTCGCATCTCCTCGGACTCGTCGAAGCTTGCGAGCAACTCACGTTCTCGCGTGCCCCGCTCTTCGCGGATCGTCGCGACGATCTCCATCGCCCGCTCCAACCCGGACGGCCCGGAGCCGCTCAAGACGTCCGTCCACAGCTCGACGTTGCGACGCAAGAGCAGCAAGTCCCAGCGAAGCTCCCGGTCGTCGCCCGACACGAGGCGTCGCCGATTTGCGACGAGCCACGGCCGCAAGGCTTCCGATTGGCCGGCGACGTGTGCGAGTGCGACGACCAACAACACACGGTACAAAGCGCCGATCTCATCGTCGAAATCGATGGGTGCCACCGCAAGCAGACTGAACACCCGTGTCGCGCCAGCGCGAAGGTAAGCGCGCCGATCGGCCAGCTCAGTGGGTTTAGCAAGCGCGAACGGACTGCCGAGGCCATCGAGGTCGAGACGCTCCCGGCCGGCAATGTCGAAAGCGCTGGCGAGCGCGAGAAGATCCTCGGTCGCCGGCTGCGCGCGCGGCGTCGTCGCCCCGCTTCGCAAAGCCCGGAGCGAATCCTCCGCGTACGCGATCAACGCGGCGCGTTGTTCGGCGCCGAAGGTGGAGACAGCCCAATGCTCCTCGAGCGCGACCATCGGGTCGTTCACGGACGCCATGAATGTCATGCTGGGCGAAGAGTGCGATGCTTTCGGCCAGAGGTGCACTTCCACACTACGTCGCGTGCAGCCGATGCACGAGGTGCTCCGGCGCCGCGGCGTTGGTTTAACCCTTCTACGCAGAGATTAGGACGCGTGAGTCACGGCTCGGTCACAATGCCCGGGTTAAGGCACTCGGCCGAACTTAAGGAATATGGTCATGGGATTTGAACCGAACGCACGACGACGGCTTCGGTTGGTCGCGGCGACGGCTGCGGATCCCGTGCTCGCCCATGAACTGGTTGGCGCTCTCGAGGAAGATACGATGTCGCAGGTACCGAGCGTGGACCTCGCGCGCGCGATTGCGCGCTGCCCTCACTGCCGTTCCGCCCAAGGCAGCACCAGCTGCCGGGACGGCCTGTGTGAGGTCCACCGGGCACGCTGGAATCTGGAGGCGTGCATGCAGACCGATTCAGATCGCGAAGTGATGATCGAGACTCATCTCGAATCGCTTCTCCGGCGTGCCTTGGAGAGTGAGGATGGTGGCACGCAGTTCCTCGCCGCGTACGAGCGGCAGGCAAAGGCGCTCGAGGCCGTCTGGGAGGCGCATCGCCGAGGGGCGGTGCACCTCCCGCAATCAGTAGCCGACAAGGTAGAGGCCGCGCGAACGACGCCGCCGCGCTTCCTCCAGGGCGGCATCCTGGATACCATCCGGACGCGCTAGCTTCGCTCCTCGGGACACTTACCAGAATCGGGGTTCGCCATGTCCGCGCGCCTCGCGACGCGTGCTCGTCTCTCCCTTATAGTAGTCATGGTCCTCGCGCCTGCCGCGGGGAGTAGCGGCCAAGCTGGTACGTCGGGTCGGTGGCTGGTTGCCAGCGACGAGCCGGGCAATCGACTGGTCGTTGTCTCGCTGGCAACGGGTCAAGTCGACGGGACTATTCCCGTCGGCGGCAGACCCCGAGGCATGGCGATCAGCCACGACGGCCGGCGTATCTTCGTCGCACTCGGGAACGACGACGCCGTCGCAGTTGTCGACGTGGCATCGCGGCACGTCGTGCGTACGCTCACCGTCGGCAAGGACCCGGAGCAGGTCGCGGTCGATCCCGAGGCGGCGACGGTCTTCGTCTCGAACGAGGCGATTGCGAAGGCCACTGCCGTCGATGTCGCGACTCGTCGCCCTCGCTTCACGGTCGACGTCGGTAAGGAACCGGAGGGCGTCGCCGTGGCGCCTAACGGGCGGAAAGTGTACGTCACCGGCGAAGCCGACTCCAGCGTTACGGTGCTCGATGCATCGACGGGTCATCGCCTAACGTCTTTTGCGGTGGGATCACGGCCGCGCTTCGTTGTATTCACCCGTGATGGATCACGAGCGTATGTGAGCGCCGAGAATGGCGGCACGATCAGCTTCGTCGACGCGCGCGCGGATACAGTCGCCGGAGTGGTGACGATCGGCGATCGAACGACCAAGCCGACCGGACTCGCGCTCTCGCCCGATGAGAAAACGCTCTATGTTGCTAACGGCCGGTCGAACGAGGTGGTCATGATCGACGTCGCGTCCCGTGCCGTCATCGCGTCGGTTGCCGTTGGCGAACGTCCCTGGGGCATCGCGCTGAGCGGTGATGGTCGCACGCTCTACACCGCGAATGGCCGTTCGGGATCGGTGTCGGTGATCGACGTGGCGTCGCGACAGGTGGCGTCGACCATCTCGGTCGGCGGCAGGCCGTACACCGTACTGATCGCGCCGTAAACTCACCACACAACTCGAAACAGAACACAATGCTCTGGCGAGCGCTGCTCGTGCTCGTTCCCGTGTCCCTGGCGCTGAGCGTCTTCGGCAGCGTTCCGCGCGTGGTCGTTTTTCTCTCGGCCCTCCTCGCCATCATCCCGCTCGCGGAGTGGGTTCGTCGCGCGACGGAGCAAGTCGCCGCACGCGCTGGAAGCGCGATCGGCGGTCTGATGAACGTGTCCTTCGGGAACGCGCCGGAGCTCATTCTCGCACTCTTCGTGTTGAATGCGGGGCACGTGGACGTCGTAAAGGCACAGATTACGGGTTCGCTCATCGGCAACAGCCTCCTTGGCCTCGGACTCGCCGTGGTCGCTGGGAGTTTTCGGAGCGACGTCCAGAAGTTCAATCGGGAGCGCGCGGGTTTACTCTCGAGTTTACTCATTCTCGTTACGATCGCCGTCTTGTTGCCGGCACTATTCGACTACACCGAGCGCGGTGTGCTTCGAAATCCGAATTCGGCGGTGCTCGACGAGTATCTGAGTCTTGGCGTCGCGGTCGTGCTCATTCTGGTTTACATCGCAAACCTGGTGTACACCCTTGTGACGCATCGCGACGTTTTCGCGCACGCGCCGGAGCCCGACGAGCCATCCGATCAGCGCCTGACCGCGCCGTGGCCACTAAGTAGGTCGCTCCTCATTCTCGCGGCGGCAACGGCATTCACGGCGATCGAGGCGGAGATTGTGTCGAGCACGGTCGAGGCGACCGCGACGCGCCTCGGCCTAACGCCGTTTTTCCTCGGCGTCGTCTTGCTCGCCATCGTCGGAAACGCGGCCGAGTACATCTCCGCCGTCTACTTTGCCCGGCGCGGCCGCATGGGATTGGTCGTGGGAATCACCGTCGGTTCGACGATCCAGGTCGGCTTGCTCGTGGCGCCGTTGCTCGTGATCTTCTCGTACTTCGTCGGCCATCGAATGAACCTCGTGTTCAACAATCCGATCGAGCTCATCGCCATTGCGGGTGCGGCGTTCATCGTCAACTCGATCGCGCAGGATGGCGAGACGACATGGTTCGAGGGCGTGTTGCTGCTGGCGGTGTATCTCCTCTTCGCGCTGGCCTTCTTTCTAGTGACGGAGTAGCATTCGCGGCGAGCGTACGCTCGCCGCGAATGCTACTCCGTCACTAGAAAGAAGGCCAGCGCGAAGAGGAGATACACCGC
>DATBBP010000381.1:0-3015 GCA_036270935.1 Gemmatimonadaceae bacterium | reverse complement strand
CGTTGCGCTCGGCGGTGTGCATGAGTAAGAAAATGAAGCGACGGGGTCGCTGGCGATGCAGCGAGGAACCGAGGTGCGAGGAACGGACGAGACGATTGCCGGCACATGCCGTGTTGGCGCAGCTCGCGCTCGTCCTTATTGCTTGCGGTTCGCAAGTCGTCGTTGCCGAACAGAGTGACACTGGCGTCCACGTGACGGATGTGGATGCCCAGTCCGCCCCCGACGACGCGGACCAGGGCACCTTCATGTGCGGCAAAAGTCGATGCGCGAACCACCCGACGGTTATCGCCGGCGTGACGTATCCGTTCGGTGTCCCGCGTTGCAGACGTGATGGCGGTCGGGATGTACGAGTCGGTCCAGGAGGACGGCCGTGCAAGCAAGGACGAGCGCCGGGGAGTGGCAGAAGCGTATCGAGCGGTGGCGTGAGAGCGGGCTTACAGCGGATCAGTTCGCGGCCGAGCTCGGGATCAATGCGGGGACGCTGAGGTTCTGGGGGTACAAGCTCAACAAAGCGAAGAGCGGCGAGAGCGACGGCGCGACGGCGCAAAGGGAGCGAAAGAAAACGACGGCACCCACCTTCGTCGAGGTTCGGACGGAAGGGCGCGATGCGGGGTTCGAGCTCGAGCTGAGCAGAGGGCGGCGGCTCCGAGTGCCGCAAGGCTTCGACGCGAAGGCTCTCGTGCGATTGCTGGCCGTGTTGGATCCGGGATGATCCCCGCCGGCGTTCGGATCTTCGTCTGCACCGAGCCGGTCGACATGCGGCGCGGCTTCGATCGCCTGGCTCAGACGGCGAAAGAGGTGGTCGGCATGGACCCGCAGCAAGGCGGTGCGCTGTTCGTGTTCGCGAATCGGCGAGCGTCGCGCATCAAGGTCCTGTGGTTCGAGCGCAACGGCTATTGCATGCTGTACAAGCGGCTCCATCGCGCTGTGTTCGATCTGCCGATGGCGGGCGCGGGTTCGGCGTCGGTGCACATCGATGCTCCCGCCCTCGCGAAGCTACTCGCCGGTCGTCCGAAGGAAGCGAAGAGCGATCCGAAAAAAGCCTGAGCGCGCGCGTCGCGCTTGACAGATCGATCTGCGTTCTTCATTGGTCTACTTCGTGACCGATGCAGAGCGCATCGAAAATCTCGAGGATACGCGCGAGAAGCTCGAGCGCTCCGTCGACGAGTACAAGAAGCTCGTTCGGCTTCTGCAGGAAGAAAACGAGCGTCTGAAGCGCGGGCTGCTCGGACAGAAAGCCGAGCGTTACTCGACCAACGACTCGCAGCTCTCGCTCGCGATGCTCGAGATGGCGTTTGGCTCGGGTGAGCCCGTCGCCGCCGAAAGCCCTGAAGCCGAGCAGATTATCGCCGAATACACCCGCGGCAAGGCGAAGCGGAAGCCGCTTCCGGAGAATTTGCCACGCGTCCCGATCGAGATTCTGCCGCTGGAAGTGCAGAAGGAAGGGCTCAACGCCTTCGATTTGGTTGGCACCGACGTGCGCGAAGTCCTCGAGCGCCGCGCGCCGTCGACCGTCGTCGTGCAGTTCATCTACAAGAAGTTCGTCCGCAAGGATCGCGACCCTGAGGAGACGACGGTCGTGTACTCGCCCGAGACGGTCGAGATGCCGATCCAGCGCGGGCTTGCCGGACCCGGCATGCTCGCCGACACGATCGTGCGACGCTGGCAGGATCACCAGCCGCTCAATCGCTTGGAAGGCATCTACGCTCGTGAGGGGCTCGAACTCGCTCGCTCGACGCTTTGCGGCTGGCACGATCAGCTGGGTGAGCTCGTACAACCGCTCGTCGAGGCGATGTTCGCCGACGCGCTCGGCGAGCCGTACCTCTGCGTCGATGCAACCGGTGTGCTCGTGCTCGCCAAGGAGAAATGCCGAAACGGGCACTTCTGGGTACTCGTCGCTCCGGACAAGCACGTGCTGTACGGCTACTCCAAGCGTCACGACAGTGCGGCAGTCGATGAGCTGCTGCAGGGCTACAAGGGCTACCTCGTTGCCGACGCACACACTGTTTATGATCACCTCTACCGCGATGGTGAGGTCATCGAAGTGGGATGCTGGGCCCACGCGCGGCGCTATTTCTTCAAGGCCCTTGCGTCAGCCCCGGAGCGATCCAAGACCGCCCTCGCGCACATCGGCGCGCTCTTTCGCATCGAGCGGGCCATCGCGGACTCGCCGCGAAAGAAGAAAGAAGAGATGCGCCGTTCCAAGGCGCGCCCGATTGTCGAAAAGTTCTTCGAGTGGTGCGACGCCGAGGCCGACGCAATCCTCGACGAGACGCCGATCTCCGCCGCTATCACCTACGCGCGCAATCAGCGCGTCGCCTTGCAGCGCTTTCTCGACGACGGCCGCCTCCCGGCCCACAACAACATCTCCGAGCTCAACCTCCGTCGCCAGGTCGTCGGCCGCCGCAACTGGCTCTTCGTCGGCAGCGACGACGGCGCGGTGACCAACACTCGCTTCGTCTCGCTCCTCGCCAGCGCTCGCCTCCACGACGTCGAGCCGCTTGGCTACATCCGCGATCTTTTCTGCTTGCTCCCGAGCTGGCCCAAAGCCCGCGTCCTCGAGCTCGCTCCCGTAAATTGGAAGCAGACCCTCGAGCAGCGTGAAACTCAGGAGAAACTGGCCGCCAACGTCTTCCGTCGCGTCCTGCTCGACCTTCCGACGTGAAGTCCCGCGGCCCATCGCCGCTCTGTCCTATCCGACGCCGGCGTGTCCGTCAGGAACGGGCGTGACCGAACGGATACGAAACGATCGCGGTCGCCGTCGCCGAGGACCGAAACGTCGTGCGCTCTCTGGGCATCATTCCGAATCGACCGGAGGCGGTCCGGCGCCTTATCGGAAAGCTGGGCGACCGAAGCGCCCTCAGGGTCTGCTACGAAGCCGGGCCGACGGGGTACGCCCTGTTCTGGGATCTCGCTCGGCTCGGTGTACATTGCGATGTCATCGCGCCTTCGCTCGTCCCGACGAAGGCGGGCGATCGCATCAAGACCGATCGTCGCGACGCGGAGAAACTGGCA
>DATBBP010000380.1:0-9454 GCA_036270935.1 Gemmatimonadaceae bacterium | reverse complement strand
TCGCCAACACGGCTGTTAGAAAGGGCCGGTACTGACCGCTCACCTCTCACCGCTCACCGAAACTCTCGCAGCTCGTCTCCCCTCTCGCCCGAAATTCCCGGATGATCCTGTACTCGCGTCCGAGACGGGCCGCTTTGCCCCTGGTAGGCTCACAGTCACCGACGGGACGCTGCCCGCATGTCCCTGACATATCGGCGCGTAAGCGAGTGAGTCGACAAGGCCACCTTCGGTGAGACTGGACGTAGCGCCTCGCGAGGACCACTATGAGGCGCTCGAGCCACTCACATCTTCATGGAGTCGTACGCCCATGCGAGCTCTTCGCGCGATCATTCTCGTCGGTACCATCGCTTCGACTGCGCATGCCCAGAACGGTGCCGCATCATCGTCACCCTGGGTGCGCGATTCCCTGCACTCGTCGAGGCTGAACGAAGAGCGCACGCTCTTCATCGCGACGCCGCCTAACTACAGCACCTCCAAGCAGAGCTACCCGGTGCTCGTCCTGCTCGACGCGGACGACCAACCGCAATTCACTGCCGCGGTCGCGAATATCGGCTTTCTCGCGAATCGTGGCGCGATTCCAGATATGCTCATCGTCGGCGTCGTGAACGGTAAGGACCGATCGCACGACATGACCCCGCCTGCGACGGGCGCGACGGCAAAGACCTTTCCCACCGCTGGCGGCGCCAAGACGTTCGCGGACTTCATTATCGATGAGGTGCTGCCGCGCGTGCGATCGAGGTACCGCACGCTGCCGTCGACGGTGCTTGCGGGCCACTCGTTTGGCGGCCTTTTCGCGCTCGACGTCGCGGCCACGCGGCCCAACGCGTTCAGCGGTATCGTCGCCATGAGTCCCTCGCTGTGGTGGAACGACTCGATTCCAGCGATTGACTACGCGACCGCGATTGCCAAGGCAACGACGACGACGCGCATCTTCGCGACGAGCGGTGGGTTGGAACCACCGATTGCCGTCACGACGAAGCGCTTCGTGAGCCGGCTCGACTCGATCAAGCCGGCGACGCTGGCGTTCGCGTCCAACTACTACCCGGAGAACACGCACGGCCTAACGCCGGAGCCGAGCCTGGTCGACGGTATACGATTCGTCTACGAGCCCGTGTCACTTGCCCATTCGCCGATGCAGCAGCTCGGTCCGAACAGCGATTCGGCCGCGATCGTGAAGGCGCTCACCGAGACCGAAGAGACGTACGTGCGAGGCGCGCGGAGCCTCGGTCTGCCCGATCGATTCCCGGAGACCCAGATGAACAGCTGGGGGTATGGGCTGCTCCAATTCTTCAAGATGCCGAAGGTTGCGGTGTGGGTATTCCGCAAGAACGTCGCGAATTATCCCGATTCGCCCAACGTTTACGACAGCTTGGGTGACGGTTTGCTCGCGGAGGGTGACAGCGCGGGCGCACGGGCGCAGTTCCGCACGGCTCGCGACGTCGCTGTTCGCGCCGGTGAGCCGGCGTCAAAGGAGACGCTGAAGAAGCTCGATGCGCTCGAGCATGCGGCGGCGGTGCAGGCCGGGAAAGCGAAGCCCTAGCGCGGATTGTCTCAAGGGAGAGACACCCCGCGCGCTATTTAAGACTGCCTGCCGGCGTCAGGCTCAAAGTCGGTCGTTGGCGTCCTCACGCGTCGCGAGTGCTGACGCGTTTCCACCACACGACGCGGGAATCGACCGAGAATCTCCGTGCAACAACCTCGAGCCACGAGACGGGAATGGACCGGGCTCGGCGTGATCGCGCTGGCCTGCCTGCTGTACTCGATGGACCTCACGGTCCTGCACCTGGCCGTGCCGCGCCTAACGCTCGATCTCAAGCCGAGCAGCATCCAGCTTCTATGGATCATCGACATCTACGGATTCCTCGTCGCGGGTTCGTTGATCACTATGGGGACGCTCGGCGATCGCATCGGCCGGCGACGATTGCTGTTGATGGGGGCCGGGCTGTTCGGCGCCGCGTCGATTCTCGCGGCCTTCTCGAGAAGCGCTGGGATGCTCATCGCGACGCGTGCGTTGTTAGGCGTGGCTGGAGCGACCGTCGCGCCGTCGACGCTGTCGCTCATCCGAAACATGTTTCAGCATCCACGCCCGCGAACGACGGCGATCAGCATCTGGATCATGAGCTTCTCGCTTGGAGGAGCGATTGGTCCATTGCTCGGCGGCATCATGCTCGAGCACTTCTGGTGGGGATCGGTCTTCCTCATCAGCGTGCCGGTCATGGTGTTGATTCTGATCACCGGACCAATTCTGCTTCCCGAATACCGCGACCCCAATGCCGGCAAGCCGGATGTCACGAGTGCTCTTCTGTCGTTGGCGGCGGTGCTCACGATGATCTACGGCCTGAAGCGAATCGCACAGGACCGCCTAACAGTCGACGCCGTCGCGTTCATCGTCGCCGGCGTTGTTCTGGGTGCGTGGTTCGTGCGCCGCCAGCGCCGACTTCCCGATCCCCTGATCGACCTGTACCTCTTTCGCATTCCGACGTTCAAAGCATCGCTGGTCATGTACGGCGGCTGCATTCTCAACATGTTCGGCGGCTTTCTCTTCCTGCCGCAGTATCTCCAGTTCGTGCTCGGTCTTTCGCCGTTGCGGGCGGGCATCTGGACGCTGCCGTGGGCGATCGGGTTCACCGTCGGGTCGCTCGCGACGCCCCCGCTTGCGCGGCGCGTTCGTCCCGCGCCCCTGATGTCGTTAGGCCTGGTGCTATCGGCGGCTGGTTACTTCATGCTCGCCGGAGTTCGGTCGAGCGCGGAGCCGCTGCTGCTATTCGCGCTCGGGACGTGCCTCATGTCACTTGGCGCGTCACCGGTGTTCACGCTCACAAACGACATCATCATCGGGTCGGCGCCACCGGAGCGCGCCGGCGCCGCATCAGGGATCTCCGAGACCTGCGCCGAGTTCGGCGGCGCGTTAGGCATCGCGTTCTTCGGCAGCATCGGCGTCGCCGTATATCGCGGCGTCCTCGTGCACGCGCTCCCAAGTGGCTTGTCGCCCGAGCTCACAAACATCGCGATGTCGACGCTCGGTGGGGCGTTTGCGATATCTCGGCAGTTGCCGGCCCAAGTGGGCGCAGCACTCATCGCCGCCGCGAACGACGCGTTCGTCCGTGGCCTGATGTTGTGCTCCGCGATCAGTGGTGTCGGTTCGATCGCGCTCGCGATCTTCGCTTCGGTGACGTTTCGCGATGCGGGGATGGCGCCACAGCGCACCGGTGAGCATCGCCTGACAGACTCGGCTGCAACCCAACCGTCGCCCATGGGGTAGTAAGCGCGGAGGCAATTGGCCATGAGACCAACATCGGTACTTCGTGGCGGCCTCGTCGCGCTCGCTCTGGCTATCAGCGGATCCAGACTCAACGCCGAGCCGATCCCGACGAGTCCGCCGACAATCGACGTCACGACCCAAGAGGTCGACGCATCGAATCAGAAGATCTGGGCGGTCTACGACGCACTGATCGCAATGTGGGGCGCAGACTTCAAGCAGATCGGCGAGAAGTTCGCCGCTCCGGGCGTAGCGCGTTATCGCATGCGCATTCGCACACCATGCGGCTACCTGATGCCGGAGAATGCGGAGTATTGCGCTGCGAACAATACGATCTACTTCGATGACGTTTTCGTCGCCGGCCAGGTGAAGGAGGCCGCACAGGCACTCGGCACCGACGGGGACATGGCGGGACTCGGCATCATCGCGCACGAGATGGGGCACGCCGTCGCGATGCAGCTCGGCCACGCCTACCGCCAGTCGTACGAGAACGAAGCGACGGCGGACTGCCTTGCGGGTGCGTTCACATTGCACGCGAAGGGCGACGGCTCGCTCGAGCAGGGGGATATCGAGGAAGCCGAGTTCGGTCTGTCGAGCGCCGGCGACCCAACACCCCAGCTCACAGGGAAAGGGCGTATCGATCAGCGAATCCTCGCGCGAATGGAACGAGCCGGCCACGGTACGCGTGAGCAGCGTGTTCAGAACTTCCGTACCGGGCTGCAGGGTGGGGCCGGGGCGTGTCTCGAGGAGTTCCGAGGTATGCGGACGTAGTCGAGACGAGTGAAGCCGAAGATCCGGGTAAATTTCCACCATGATCCGTTTGGCGCGTCCGACCGACGGTGCTGCCGTGTCCGAGATCTACCGGCCGGCAGTAACGGAGCGCGCGACGTCGTTCGAGCTCGATCCGCCGGACAGCGCCGAAATGACGCAACGGATCACGACGTGCCTCGAGCGATTCCCGTGGCTCGTCGCCGAGGATGATGGGCTCGTCGTTGGCTACGCGTACGCGGGCGCGCACCGCACGCGCGCTGCATATCAATGGTCCGTCGAAGTCTCCGCGTACGTCGACGAGAGCGTGCACCGACGCGGCGTCGGGCGCTCACTGTACGAAGCGCTCTTTCGCGTACTCGCGCTGCAAGGCTATCGCAACGCATACGCCGGTATCACGCTGCCTAACGTGGCGAGCGAATACTTTCATCGGAGCGTCGGGTTCAGGCCCGTCGGCGTGTTTCGCCTCATCGGGTTCAAGTTCGGCAAATGGCACGACGTCGAGTGGCTCGAGTGCGCTCTTCTGCCGCGAGACGACGCGTTGCCGCCACCGCCGATTCCGCTCGGTGTGCTCGCGTCATCGCCACTGCTCGACGCCGCCATACGCGGTGAGCCAACGCCGCGCTTTCGGCAAGCGAGGGCAGCGGACGTTCCCGCGATTCGAGCGCTGATCGACGAGTCGGTCCGCGGGCTGAGCGAGCCGCTCTACACTCCGCGGCAGATCGACAGCGCGCTGCGCCATCTCTTCGGGCCCGATAGTCAGCTGATTGCGGACGGCACGTATTACGTCGCTGATGTCGACGGCGAGGTCATCGCGTGCGGCGGCTGGAGCCGTCGGCAAACGCTGCACGGCGGCGATCAGGCGAAGCATGGCGACGACCCGCTGATCGATCCGGCGGTTGAGCCAGCGCGCATTCGCGCCTTCTTTGTCCACCCGAAGTGGGCTCGGCGGGGCATCGGCCGGGTGCTATTTCACCAATGCTCGACAGCGGCGCGCGCTGCCGGCTTCCGCGATCTCGAGCTCACGGCAACGCTACCCGGTGAGCAGCTCTACACGACCCTCGGCTTCAGCGTCGTGGAACGCGGCGCCGTCAAAATGCCGGACGGTGTCGAGCTCCAGACGTCGCGCATGCGGCGCTCGCTGGCTGATTATTCCGTCTGAATCGCGATCACCGGGTGGACGGGCCGCGTCCGGACGAGGCCGCGTGCGAGCGAGGGACGAACCGTCGTTCCCGAGGTGTGCGCCTCAGAATGACACAAGGCCCCTAGCCCATCCTGGTAGGATTCAGAATCTCGATCGGACAATCCGCATGCCTTCCATCTACGCCGACGTCACCGAGACCGTCGGCAACACGCCGCTGATCCAGCTGTCCCGCCTAACGAAGGGCCTTCCCGCGCGCGTCGCGGTCAAGCACGAGGGTTACAATCCCTTCAACTCGGTGAAAGATCGAATTGGTGCGGCGATGGTCGACGACGCGATTGCGCGCGGCACACTCAAGCCGGGCATGGTCATCGTCGAGCCGACCAGCGGCAACACCGGAATTGGCATCGCCTACGCCGCGGTGGCGCGCGGCTATCGCTGCATCTTCACGATGCCCGAGACGATGACTCTCGAGCGACGGAACCTGCTGCGTGCGCTTGGCTGCCGTGTCGTGCTCACGGAAGGTCCGAAGGGGATGAAGGGCTCGATCGCCAAGGCCGAAGAGATTCTCGCCGAGCTGGGAAGCCGCGCGGTGATGATGCGCCAGTTCGACAACCCGGCGAATCCGGCGATTCATTACAAGACCACGGGGCCGGAGATTTGGAACGACACGGCGGGACAGGTGGACATCTTCGTCTCCGGCGTCGGCACCGGAGGGACAATAACCGGCGCCGGCCGATACCTTCGCGAGAAAAAGCCAGGGATTCGCATCATCGCGGTCGAACCTAACGAGAGCCCCGTACTCTCCGGCGGTCAGCCCTCGCCGCACAAGCAGCAAGGGATCGGGGCTGGCTTCGTACCATCGATTCTCGACACCGACATCTACGACGAGGTTGTCCGGGTGACGAACGAGGAGGCGTTTGAGACGACGCGCCGTCTCGCGCGCGAGGAAGGGATCTTCGCCGGTATTTCCTCTGGGTCGATGACCTTTGCGGCGTTGCAGGTGGCGGCGCGTCCCGAGAATGCGGGAAAGCTGATTGTCTCGATCATCGCCGACTTCGGCGAGCGCTATCTCTCGCACCCCGTGTACACGGAGCTTCCGGAGCCCGACGACGCCGCGCTCGGACTCGCTGATCCGGTGCACGCCTGACTTCCGCAAGCCGGTGTCGGCCCGCGAGCGCGCCACTGCCCACTAGTTAGGCCCCGTGCGCTAGCGCGGCCGGCGTTTCGCGAGGTACGGTGCGATCGCCGCCTCGAGGTCGTCACGCAGCCACTTCGCGGCAGCCCCGTCTCGGTAAATCGCCCAAGTAATCAGCGAACCGCTCAGCGTTGTCTCGATCACGCGCGCGAGCTCGCGCGGATGAGCGTCGCGACTGAGTTCGCCTTCGTCGATTGCCTCGACGAGCAGCTCGGTGATCGCTGCGCGTGTCGATTTCGCCTGAGCCAGCAGATGCTTTCGAAACTCCGCATCAGTGAGATCGATCTGGAGATACGCGAGATTGCGCGCGAGCGCCGCGGGCGACGCCGCGAGATTGGCGAGACATTCGGCATAGTCGCGGAGCACGGCAACCGGCGAGCGGTGCTTGACCCTGAGACCGCGAATGAAGTCTGCGTTGCCGTCGGCCGCGCCGGCGGAGAGTTGGAGGAGTAGCTCGCGTTTCGAGCCGAAGCGTTGGACGAGCGCGCCCGCCGTTAGGCCGGCCTCGGCCGCGATCTCGGCAAGGGTGAGCTCGCCGGGACCGAGGCGCATCATCGCGCGGCCGGTGGCGGCAAAGACGTCGTCGTCGCTGACCTTCCGGGGACGGGGCATGGGTCGCTTGACAGTTTCTAAATGGTCATATAGTATCGTTCCTAAATGACAATTTAGTATTGAGGCGTCCTCGGCACAGGAGGATCCGATGCGAAACGTGACCTATGGCGCAGCGTGCAGCCTCGACGGATTCATCGCGGGTCCCCGTGGGGAGATCGACTGGTTGCACTACAGTCCCGACGTGAACGAGATCATGCGCGACTACTGGAAGTCGGTCGACACGATTCTCATGGGGCGAAAGACGTGGGACCAGGCCGTCCGTATGGGCGGCGAAAAGATGGGGGGAACGTCGAAGATCAAGACGTACATCTTTTCACGAACGCTCACGTCGCTCGACGCGAAAGGAGCCGAGCTGGTACGCGGCGACGCCGGCGCGTTCGTGAGCGATTTGAAGAATCGCTCGGGGAAGGGGATCTGTCTCATGGGCGGCGGCGACTTCGCGCGGTCGCTCTTCGAGGCGAACGTGGTCGACGAAGTCGGCCTGAACGTGCACCCAGTACTGCTTGGTGCCGGTGTGCCGATGTTTCTCGATCCCTGTCACCGCGTCGGACTCGAGTTGGTCATGTCACGGGCGCTCGAGGGTGGATGCGTCTACAGCCTGTATCGGGTGAAGCAGGCTATGTCGTAGCCTGTTCGCTGTGCCATCGTCTCGCAGGAATGACGGGGCGCTTCCAAAGCTCGATCTGGAGAATGATCCAGACGACGACCACCGGTACCGTCTTGAATCGAAGGTGGAACAGCTCGGCGCGAATCGGGCGAGGCACTAGAGTGCTGCTCGCGAGCACGGTGAAGACGAGCACGAACGCGAGCGCGAGCCAGCATTGCCATGAGCGGCGCGCGAGCACGAACCAGATGCCAACGCCGGCCATCGCGATGACGAAGCTCGGTCCCTCGGACTGGTGATTGAAGATCACGCAGAAGATGAGCAGTGAGGCTGCGTACCGCAGCCGCCACTCGCTGACGGCGAGGCGCTCGTTGATCAGTACGAGTGGCCCGAGGAGCGCGACGACGCCGGCGAGCTGCTGCGGCCACAATGGCCAGTCGACGCCAAACCCGAGCCTAACGAGCGCCATCACCGAGAAGCCGGGATCTCCTGAGTCCACGCGCTGAACGACGAGCCAGTCGTCGTACTGATGAAAAAGCCAACTCGGACCCCTGATCAGCATCGGCGCGATGAGGAGTGTCACTCCAACGATCGCGCACCACATCGCGAATCGTCGGCGCTCGGGCCGAAGCAACGCAAAGGAGACGGCGGCGAGCGGAAAGATCTTGATCACAGTGCCGATGCACACGGCGATCGCGGCGCGGAGGTCGTGCCGGCGCTCGAGCTCCGTGAAGGTGAGAATGATCAGCGCCGCGACGAGCGCATTTGACTGCGCGCTCTGCAGCGAGCCAAACATCTCCGGAAGAACGATCGCTCGAACAATCGTCGCCTCACGAGGCGCAAGGAGCCGACCGAGCGACCAATACAGCGTCGCCGCATTCACTCCGTTCCATAACAGGAGGCCGAGCGCGAATGGCAGCACTGCGAATGGAAAGAAGACAAGAGCGGCGCTCGGCGTGTACTTGAAGAGGTCGAAATACGTACCACTCGCGGCGTAGAGATCCTGTCCGGCCGCGAAACGACTCCAGGCCGACCGGAAGATTTCAAAATTGTTGGAATGCTTCAGAACCGGTGAAACGCTCGCTCCGATCGCAGCGATGATCCAGAGCGCCAGCATGACGCGATTCATGCGTCGGTCACACATCACGCATCTCGAATCTGTCCATAGTTCACGAGTCGAATCGCGCCAGAACGCAGTCGCGCGAGCACATCCGGCGAGGTGAGCGCCCGCAACTCGATCTCGCGTTGGGTTGTATAGGAATCGTCACCCGGCAGGGGACCGGGTACATAACCCGGATGGACCATGAGCTCCGTCGTCCCCGTGGTCAGTGAGTCGAGAACGCGAAGCAACAGCGAATGAAAGTTCCGCGCGCCGAGCAGCACCGATCCGACGAAGTGGTCCGATGTGGAGACGCGCCAGCGCGTGCGGTTCACGTATCGCGCAAGCGTTCCGATGAGCACGCGCTCGGGCAATCGTCGTCGCCAGCCGATCACGCCGACGATTCGTTCGACTGGTCGTCGCACGGCCGGAATGCGTTCCGCGTCGACGACACGACGCACCGCCGCGCGTACTCCGGGCAGCAGGTGAATGTGATGGTGGCTATCGAGGTGGGTGAGCTGAAGACCCGCGGCGCGCGCGGCGGCGATCTGCGCAGCGCATTCATCTTCGACTTCGAAGCGCTTCACGCGTCCCGCGAGTGCGTGCCTGACCAGTGCCGATAGGTGCAAGAAGTTGCCTGTTTTTTCATCGATCAGGCTCGACGCGCGCGTCAATGGTTTGCCGGCGGTGAGCGTGAAATGAAGACCGATGCCTAACGCTTCAGCCTTGCGCGTGAGACGAACAGCGTCGCCGAACGCCGGCATGCCGACCAT
>DATBBP010000379.1:0-3231 GCA_036270935.1 Gemmatimonadaceae bacterium | reverse complement strand
ACGGAATGCGAAAGCACATGGATCTGCGCGTCCTGCCAGCGAATGAACTCGCCGTCGCGCCAGATCCAGCTCGTTTCTGTGAGCTTGTACACGAGGAGAAAGGGTTAGAGAAAAGAGGATTAGGTGTCTACCGATAGAGCGTAGCGCCGACGACCAAAACGGGCCAGACCTAAGTTGACCGACGGCTTGTGGGGGGGGGACACCATAGCGGCGCCGGCGGAGTGAACGAATGGCGGCCCGATCAGCGTGAGCGAGCTGACTCGGCAGAAATGATTGGCTCGCGTCATTCTCCCAACGGAACACACGTGACCGAGGCGGGTAACTAATCTCGTCGGTGTTCCAGTTCTCTCAACAGGCGGCGCCGGAACATCGGGGCCGCCTGCAGCATTCCAGCGACGTACGGCTCCGGTTTCAGCATCACCGAGCGTCAGCGCCGCGAGTGGTTACAACTTTCTAACACTTGAGGTGGGTTGACATGTCTGTGTTACCGTCCGGCGGGCGCACGCGGGCGCTCGCTCTCTCCATTGGCAGCGCCGGGGTTGTCGCTTCGGGCGTCATCACGGTGTTGTACGCGCAGTCGGCGCGCCAAGCATCAACCAATGCGCATGCCAGCACCGTCAGCACGACGGCCATCGCGCCGCTCGTCGAGACGCAGAACGCCTTTGCGGCCGTCGCGCAGGCCGTCACGCCCGCCGTCGTTTCGATTCACATCGAAGGCCAGCTACCGGCATCGCAGCGCATGCAACAGATGCCTGACTTGCCTGATCTCCGCCAGTTCGGCTTCCCCGACATGGGCGGCTCGCCGTACGGTGGCCGGGGTAATCGCGGTCAGCGTCAGGAGGATCAGGTCATTCACGCCTCGGGCTCGGGATTCATCGTCTCGCCCGATGGAACGATTCTCACGAACAACCACGTCGTCGCCGACGCGAACAAGGTGACCGTGATCCTCTCCGACCGGCGCGAGTTTGACGCGAAGGTCGTAGGTCGCGATCCGACGACCGACGTTGCCGTCATAAAGATCGATGGCCACAACCTTCCGACCGTTCCGCTCGGCAATGACGAGACAGCTCGCGTCGGTGATTGGGTCCTAGCGATTGGCAACCCACTCGGCCTCGACTTCACGGTCACGCAGGGCATCATCAGCGCGAAGGGCCGTGGCCTCGCAGGTCTCTATGACAGCCCCTACGCCGTGGTCGATAACCTCCAGACCGACGCGCCGATCAATCCGGGAAACTCAGGCGGTCCGCTGGTGAACGTGCGCGGCGAAGTGGTCGGTATGAACTCGGCGATCGCGAGTCCCACTGGTAGCTACGCCGGCTATGGCTTCGCGATTCCCGTAACGCTCGTGCGCGACGTCATGAACCAAATCGTCGAGTACGGCCACGTGCGTCGCGGCATCCTGGGCCTTCAGCTCGCCGAAGTCAGACAGAAGGACGCGCAGGCAGACAGGCTCGCTCAGGGAGGCGTCGCGCAGATTCGCGGCGCGCTGGTCGCGGACTTCCCGCAAGACGGCGCGAGCCCGGCGAGGACGGCAGGCATCCAGAAGGGCGACATCATCGTCAACGCTGACGGTCACGACATCGATCACGTCGCGACGCTGCAGCGTGTGATCCGCGGCGAGAAGCCTGGCGACGTCGTCTCGCTCACACTCGTTCGCCAGGGCGTCGAGAAGACGGTGCACGTGAAGCTCGCTGATGCACCGAGCGAGGAGCAGCCGAAGCTGGCCGCGAGGTAAGCTGTTCCCGAAGATCAGTGGCGAGTGGTGAGTGGCAATTGGCGAGTTTATCGCCATTCGCCACTCACTACTCGCCGCTTTAGCGTCTGAGCCTGAGCACCGTCCTCGTGCTCGTTTGCCCAACGCGATCGACAGCCGAGACCGCGACGAGATCCGGATCCGCGGTATCGGGAAGCACGAGCTCCCGCGTCGCGACGGGAAGAATCGTCGTCTTCCAATGTTCGTCGCTGTCACGCATTTGTACGACCCACAGCGACACCGCCGCGCTGTCGCCCGCGGTGATCTTCAGCGTTAGGCGGTCGCCGTCGCTCGCGTTGACGATCTCCGCCACCGGCGGTGCGGGGGCCTTTCCGCCGAGCCACGGCATCTCGGGGACGAGCGCCGGCTCGCGATAGCTGTCCGACTCCAAGCGATCGCCTAACGAGCCAGAAAGCGGGCCTGCGTTGGCGACGAGCGAGCCAAGTCGGAAATGTATGTGCCCGTTGGATTCGATCGATCCCTCGCGAGCGTCGCGAAGGATCGTTATCTGTCGCGGGATCTCGTCGATAGGCCACGGCGGTTGTCCGACGGCGCCGGCGGTGTACAGGCCCATCCACAGATGCCGGCCCATTGGGTTCTGCGTCCGCCACCATGCGTCGAGTGCGCGAAAGCGATTCTCGGCCGCGTCCACCTGCCAATAGAGCTGTGGCGCGAGATAGTCGACCCATCCTTCGCGGAGCCATTTGCGAGAGTCGGCGTAGGTCTCGCGGAACGAATCGAGTCCGTCGATTCCTTCCGGGTAGCCCGGGCGCCAGATCCCGAATGGGCTGATGCCGACGGCGACCCACGGCTTGGCAACGTGCACGCGCTGATAAAGCTGCTGAACGAAGTCGTCGATGTTGTGGCGCCGCCAATCGTCGCGATTTGTCCACTTTTGCCGACGCCCGTACTTGATCCACGACGACTGATCGGGGAAGTCGAGCTCATGAACCATCTTGATCGTGTGACGATGACGTCCGCGCCCAACGCGACGGTAGCGTGTTCGCGTCTCGCGATACGGGTAGAAGAAATCGTCGAGGTGGACACCATCGATGTCGTATCGCTGCACGACATCGATGATCGTTGCCAGTACAGCCTCGCGCGCCGCCGGAATGCCCGGATCGATCCACTGCTGCCGGCCGTAACGTCTCACCCAATCACTGTGAGTGCGCGTGACGTGATTGCGCGCGGCCTTGATGCCGCCATCGAGTGACGCGCGAAAGGGATTGAACCACGCGTGGAGCTGAATTCCGCGAGCGTGCGCTTCGCGTACAGCAACGGCGAGCGGATCGTAGCCCGGATTGACGCCCTGGCGGCCTGTCAGCTTCGCGGACCAGGGTGCCAGGGGCGTGGGATAGAGCGCGTCGTCACTCAGCCTAACGTGAAAGATGATCGCGTTGATGCCAATGCTTTTCGCGCGATCCAGGAGGGCGATCAGTTCACGTTGTTGCTGCTCCGCCGAAAGCCCGGGCCGAGAG
>DATBBP010000378.1:0-1654 GCA_036270935.1 Gemmatimonadaceae bacterium | reverse complement strand
TGCATTCCGCTTGTCGACCGTCGTGGCCTGGCCGGTAACGGTCACACCTTCCAGCTCCAGGACGTCCTTCTCGAGCACGAAGTCGGCGGTCGCTTGACCGGCGGCGACGCGGACCGACTGTCGCTTGTAGCCGATCGCTCGCGCGAGCACCGTTACGTCGGCTGCCGGAACGCGGATGCGATATTCGCCACGATCGTTCGTGCGAACACCGATCTGGGCGCCGACGATTCCGATTGTCGCCTCAGTGACCGGCACACCGCTGCCAAACTCCGTCACCTTGCCGGTGATCTCTCGCGTTTGGGCAGCCATCGTGGCTGGCGCGAGAGCGAGAAATACGACAAGCGATGCCAATGTGTGACGCACGGAAAGCACCTCGTGTGGGTGAGAGTTCGCTACTCTTCTGTCGGTCCTTGCATCGAGCCGCGCC
This sequence comes from Gemmatimonadaceae bacterium, assembly GCA_036270935.1. Taxonomy (GTDB): domain Bacteria; phylum Gemmatimonadota; class Gemmatimonadetes; order Gemmatimonadales; family Gemmatimonadaceae; genus AG2. The sequence continues at coordinate 1,227 of DATBBP010000378.1, read as the reverse complement.
GCGCGATGCGGGAAGGGTGATGAAACTCTGCAGGAGACAACCGGGATGAAACGGCTCGCGCAATTCGCTAAGCGGCGTTTGGCATCACAGGAGCATGATCTCCTCAATTGGCGCTGAATCTCCACGCCGTAAGTGGGCTGTCAAGACGGATGACAAGGTATTAATGCGAGGAGTTAGATCGAGTGAACTGCTCAACGATCAGAACCGGCAACCATGTGACGGAAGTGCCTAATGACGTAGTTAGGGACCGCCTCGTCCCATCGTACCATGGTGGTTTGCCATGCGGTGAGGTGCGCGTTGGCGATGGCTAGCGACAAGACGTCTGCACACGCTCGCGTCTATGCGCCTGGCGGCATCGGTAACATGGGGCCCGGCCTCGATATCCTCGGCTGCGCCCTCACCGGGCGTGGTGACGTCGTGGAGCTGGCATTCAGTGACGAGCCGTCTCAAACGCCGATCCGCATCCTCGAGCCGGGATCTCCCGAGCTCTCGAGCGATCCGGCGCGTCATGCGGCCGCTATCGCCGCGATGGCCGTGTTACGCACGGCTCACGTGCGCCCCCAGCGTTCACTCGTTATGCAAGTCACGAAAGGCTTGCCGCTCGCCGGCGGGCAAGGCGGAAGTGCGGCCTCGGCCGTCGCCGGCGCGGTGGCAATGAATACGTTGCTCGGCGCACCGCTCGATGAGCGGGCACTGCTTGCGGCGGCCCTCGATGCCGAAGCGACGGTTGCAGGACGACACGCCGACAACGTCGCACCTGCGCTGATGGGCGGCGTCGTACTGGTCCGCTCGATCGACCCACTCGATGTGGTGCGACTTCCCTTCCCGACTGTGCTGCGCGTCGTGCTCGTTCAGCCCGAGCAGCGTTTGCGCACAGCGGAGTCGCGCGCCGTGTTGCCCGCGTCGATTGACCGAGCAGTGCTCATTCAACAGAGCGCGAATATTGCCGCGATGGTCGCGGCGTTCGCCAGCGGCGATCTCGATCTATTGCGCCGCGCCCTCGATGACCGTATCGCCGAACCGGTGCGCGCATCGCTGCTGCCTGGCTTCAGCGAGGCGAAGGCGGCTGCGCTGGCCACAGGTGCAGTGGGTTGCTCGATTTCCGGCGCCGGACCAACGAGCTTCGCGTTCGCGCCCGACGACCCATCGGCAGCGCGCATCGCGAGCGCGATGTGCGCCGCCTACGAGTCACGCGGCGTTCAGGCGACGGCGCGTCTCGAGAGAATC
>DATBBP010000377.1:0-7069 GCA_036270935.1 Gemmatimonadaceae bacterium | reverse complement strand
ACGTCGCGCGCCGCGGCTTTGGCAATACTTCCGGGACCCTCGAGCGGTTGGTGCCCCGCGGGCATCTGCGGCGGCGCATCCATCGACAGATAGCCTTCGTTGATGAGGCGCTGGACCAATTCGTCGAGGAGCTTGGCGAGTTTGGCTTGCCCCTCTTCGTCGCCCTCACCACGGAGCGCCTCGAGCATCTCTGGCGTGAACTGGCCGCTTTCGATCAGGGCATTGAGAATGGCCTGCTTGAGCGCCTCCAGCGACCGGTCGCCGTCGTCGCCGAAGTCCCACCCGTAGTAAGGCTGCTGATTCTTGCCGCCGGCGAAGCCCGACTGCAGCAGGAAGTCGGCGAGCTTGTCGAGCAGCGACTGGAGATCGACCGCGTCGGCCATCTCCGGACTGAACTTCGTGTAAGTATGAAATCGCATCGCTAGCCTCCCTCATCAAAGCATACGCCGTTGCTCGCGGGAAGTCACGATGTGCTGGTCGATGGAGATAGATTGCCCTGTGCCGATGACTGCCAGCTTCAACCCATTCCGCGCCCTTCGCCACCGCAACTTTCTGCTGTTCTGGTCCGGCCAGACTCTATCGCTCATCGGTACCTGGATGCAGGCGATGGCCGAAGGGTGGTTGGCGTTTGCGTTGACGCGGAACGCATTCCTGGTCGGACTCGTCGCCGCCTCGCAGTCACTTCCGATTCTCGTCTTCTCGCTGTACGCGGGAGTGCTCGTCGATCGTACGAACAAGCTGCGGCTCGTAACGATTTGCCAAACACTGTTCGCGATCCAGTCGATGTCACTCTGGACGCTCGCGTGGACGAATCACATCACGATTCACTGGCTGATCGCGATGGCGTCCATCAACGGCATCATCAGTTCGATCGAGATTCCGGCGCGCCAGTCGCTGGTCATCGAGCTCGTGGGGCGTGACGAACTGCCTGGCGCAATCGCATTGAACTCGAGCGGATTCAACCTTGCCCGGATCGTCGGCCCGGCAGCGGCCGCCATCGTTATCGCGAAGCTCGGGATCGCCTGGTGCTTCGGCGTGAACGCCATCAGCTACGTCGCGGTGTTGATCGGGCTGTTCTTGATCAGACTGCCGGCATGGGTGCCGACGCCGCATCGGGCGTCGCCACTTCAGGGAATGATCGAAGGAGTGCGTTTCATGCGCGGAACGCCGTCAGTCGCGGCACTGATCGGTATCGTGACGGTGTATTCGGTTTTGGGGGCCCCGTACCTGACCTTGATGCCCGTGGTCGCCGGCGATCGGCTCGGACTGGGCGCGAGCGGCTATGGGTTGCTGCTCGCTTGCGTCGGTATCGGGGGCCTAACGGGTGCACTCGCGCTCGCCGCGGTCGGTGATCGCTTCCCACGCCACGTAATCCTGGCACGCGCCACGTACGCGTTTTCGAGTTTACTCATCATCTTTGCCTTTGTGCGCTCGCCGGCGCTCGCATATCCGCTGTTGCTGTGCATTGGCTTCGCGATGATCGTCAACGGTGCCCAAGCGAATTCGATACTTCAGCATCTCGTGCCGGACGAGTTGCGCGGCCGTATCATGGCCGCGTACTCGTTGATCGTCGTTGGCCTCTCGCAGGTCGCGGGTTCATTCGTGGCGGGAGCGGTCGCTCGAGTAGCGGGCGTCGCCTGGGCGATCGGTGCCGGAGCGGCGCTGATGCTCGCGTACGCAATCTGGGCGTTCAAGTCCTACAGTAACGTTTTCTCCGCGAGCTCCACGATGAGCGCCGCGGCGCCGTCGAGTCCGAGCCAGCCGGTGTCGATGCACACGTGATAGTTCATCACGTCGCGCCACTCGCGGTTGAAGTGGCGACGGACGTACTGCTCGCGGTTCTTGTTCGTCTCAGTGACGACACGCTCGGCGTCCTTCGCCGGGACGCCGAGCCGGGTGATCGCTCCCTCAATGAGCTTGGGACGCGAGGCATAGCAGAAAACGTGGAGTGAGTCGCCCCGATTCGCGAGAAGGCATTGCGCGCCGCGGCCAACGAACACGGCCGGGCCCTGGTGCACCGCTTCCTCGATGACGCGGCGAGTGATGTCGACGACGCGTTCCTCGGTCATCATCACCGGTGTCTCGGGAATTGCGGGCATCGACTCCGGCGTGCCGAGGGAGAGCGTCGTCGCAAGACGCTCGACAATGGATGGGATGCGTTCGTCGCGCGCTGTGACTTCGGCTCTCGTTAGGCCCGTGCGTTCAACGACGGCGTCGATGACCGCATTGTCGAAGAGGGCCCAGCCGAGCGAACGCGCTACCCGCTCGGCGATCTCCGAGCCGCGGGCGCCGTACATGCGCGAGATAGTGATGAAAGGCAAACGTGAGCGGGGTCTGGGCGTAGGTCTCGACTAGCCGGCCTCGATGACAACTGGGACGCACTCCCTAACGACGGAGCAGCTTGTGGCGCACCTCTTCGACAACGGCGAAGCCGGCGGCGGTCCACGCGGCACTCGCTGCGCCACCGGGCACGTTATGCAGTCGCATTTCCATGAGGCCGCGCTCCACGCACCAGGACTCGGCCTGCTGGAGAAGCGCCTTGAGAACGCCGCGGCGGCGGATTCGCGGATGCACGAACACCGACGACACGTAGCAGTATCGATCGGGATCAAGTAGTGGCGAGTTGAGCGTCTCGACGCAGCGCAGAATACCGGTCACTTTGCCGCCAGCCTCGGCGAGAAACATGACTTCATGTGGCGAACGCAACTGCGCGCCGAAGACCTCGTACGCGCGCGCACGCGCGTCGGCGCGGAGGCGACCATAGACAGGGTGGTCTCCGTTTTCCTGCAAGAGCGCGAGCCGGAGCTCGACGATGATCGGCAGATCGTTGAGCGTGGCGCGGCGCACAGCGATCGTCGATCGTACAGTGGACGGACGCGTTGCCAGGCCACGGCTCGTACCTAACGAGCGAGAGGCGTCAGCGACTGACGCGGAGCCGCCGGCGTCGCGTCCGGCCTCGCCCTGGCGCGTCATGCCATTCCGCCTCCGAACAGATCCTGACCGGGGCGACGCCGCGGTTCGGGGAGCGCGCGGCCATACGCCCCGCCGTCGCTGCGCGAGATCTTCTTGCGCGCGACGAGGGCCTCGAGCACGAGCTCGCATGCCGCGACCGAGGCCGGCGCATCGTCGGCGGTCGCGAGGCCGACATGCCTCACGACGCTGAGCAAATCCGGAACGACATCGAACCCCTTGAGCACCGCGTCCGAGCGCGCGTCATCGGTCACCTGCAGCGCTCCACCTTCGTCGAACCACATCACGATCTCGTCGGTGTTGACGCCGCCGGCACGATCCTGAAAAGTTGCATCAGCGGCGCGACGAATCAGCTCGCGCGCGATTGCATTGCCGCCGACAAGCTCACCTTCGTACTCGAGCTCAATCTTGCCGGTGATCGCGGGAAGCGCGGCGTAAATGTCGGCGATGCGTGGCACCACGTCGGACTCGCCCGTTGTGATCGCTCGTCGCTCGGCATTCGAGATGACATTTTCCATCACTGTGATCGGCATTCGCTGCGAGACGCCGGAGCGCTTATCGATACGGCGATCCGTGCGAGCCTCGAACGCGATGCGCTCGATCATCTCGGCAACGAAGTCGGGAATTCGGACCGGACGGTTGTCGCGCTCGGTCCATGCTTCCTGCCGAGTGATCGACATTCCGAGGTCGACCGTCTCGGGGTAGTGTGTGAGAATCTCGCTGCCAATGCGGTCCTTGAGTGGCGTGATGATCTTGCCGCGCGCCGTGTAGTCCTCGGGATTCGCGGTGAAGCAGAGCTGGACGTCGAGTGGAAGTCGTACCGGATATCCCTTGATCTGGACGTCTCCTTCCTGCATCACGTTGAACAATCCCACCTGCACCTTCCCGGCCAGATCGGGGAGCTCGTTGAGGGCGAAGATGCCCCGGTTCGCCCGCGGTAACATGCCGTAGTGAATCGTCAGCTCGTCCGAAAGGAGGTGTCCGCCACGCGCCGCCTTGATCGGATCGAGGTCGCCGATGAGGTCCGCGATCGTGACGTCCGGCGTCGCGAGCTTCTCGACGTAGCGATTATCCGCGCCAACCCAGGCGATTGGAGTTTCGTCGCCAGCCTGCGTCAGAAGATTGCGCGCGAACTTGGAGATCGGCGCGAAGGGATTGTCGTTCACCTCGCTGCCAGCAACGATCGGAATCGCTTCGTCGAGCAACGTCGTGAGGGCGCGAAGGATGCGCGACTTCGCCTGACCGCGCAGACCAAGGAGAATGAAATTGTGCCGCGAGAGAATTGCGTTCACGATCTGCGGCATCACGGTCTCCTCATAGCCGATGACACCGGCAAAGAGCGGCCCGCCATTGCACAGCCGCGCGAGGAGATTCTGACGCATTTCGTCTTTCACGGAGCGAAGTGCGCGCTCCGGCACACCGTACGGAGAGCGCTTCAGGGCGCCGAGAGTTTCCGGGTACGACGACACGGCTTTCTCCTAAGTCGGATGAAAAACGGACTCTCCGTCAATGAAGCGCCTCGGGTGCGGCCAATGCAAGCTCCATTTGTCATCCTGAGGAGCGCGAGCGACGAAGGATCTGCTCCACTTGACTCGTGGTGCGCCGTCCGAGGCACCTACTGATTCATAGTAGATCCTTCGCTGCGCTCAGGATGACAAGCGAGGCTTCGTTAGGCGATTCAATCAGCGAGGCTGACCTCGACGAGATTGTCGTAAAATACCGGTCCGTGGCCGAGGTCGGTCTCGCGTTGGGAAGTGGTTTGATTCGCGTTGGCTCCATCGGCGGCAAATTTCCCCCACCAGATCGATGGCGCCCAGACGACGCCTTCACGAATGGAATCCTCGATCCGCGCGACCGCGGTGAATGCACCGCGGTCGTTGCGGATCACGACTCGAGCACCGGCTGGAATCGCGCGCTGTTCGGCATCACGTGGATGAAGAACACATTCCGGCTCGCGCGCTGCCCGCTTCAGCGCACTGATATTCACAAACGTCGTATTGAGAAACTGGTGGGCGGGTGAGGAGATCAGCGTCAATGGATAGCGGGCGGCGAGTTCCGGAACGTGCTCTGGGAACTCATACGGAGGTGTGAATGACGGAAGCGGATCCAGCCCCATCTGCGCCATTCGCTCCGAATAGAATTCGCATTTGCCGCTCGGCGTGAGAAACTGTCCTTCGGCAAAGGGGAGATACGGCGTCGGCACATTCAAGCGCGCCCAGCCTCGCTCGAGCAGCGCGTCGAGGGTAACTCCACGAAGCTTTTCTGCGTTTGTATCGAGTGCCTGACGAATCAGGGCGAGATCGTCCTGGGCAAAGAGCGATGAATCCAGGTTCATCCGCGACGCGAGCAACCGGAAGATCTGGCTGTTCGGCTTCGCTTCGCCAACCGGCTCGATGGAGGGCTGATTCAGCGTCACGTAGTGATGGCCATACGAGAAATGGATGTCCCAGTGCTCGAGCTGCGTCGTCGCCGGTAGCACGATGTCCGCCCAGTCGGCGGTGTCAGTCTGGAAGTGTTCGAGGACGACCGTGAAAAGATCCTCACGCGCCAGCCCGCGCAGTACGGCATTGCGATCGGGCGCCACTGCCGCCGGATTGGAGTTGTACACGACGAGCGCGCGCACTGGCGGACCGCCGACGCCCGCGTCGGGGGTGGTAAGGGCCTCGCCCAGACGAATCATGTTGATCGTCCGCACAGGCGGCGACAGATCCGGGCGCTCGAGTGACTGCTTATTGAATTGAAAATTCGCGCTCGTCGAGAGTTGAACGCCGCCGCCAGCATGGCGCCAATGTCCCGTGATCGCCGGCAGACACGCGATCGTACGAACGGCCATGCCGCCACCAGCGTGCCGCTGCAAACCGTAATTCACACGAATGAATGCAGCCCGCGCGCGGCCGTATTTCTCCGCGATCTCAACGATCTTCGCAGGTGGAACGCCAGTGATGCTCGACGCGTGCTGCGGCGTGTACTCACGCGCGCGCGCACGCAGTGCATCCTCGCCCAGGGTGTGCCGCGCGAGAAAGTCGCGGTCCTCGAGGCCCTTCTCGAAGAGCACGTGCATCATTCCCAGCGCGAGCGCGGCGTCCGTGCCGGGACGAATGGCGATCCACTCGTCGCATTGCGCAGCGGTGCGCGTTCGCAGCGGATCGATCGCGATGATCGGCGCGCCGCGACTGCGCGCCTCGAGCACGAATGGCCAGAGGTGCGGGTTGGACGTCAGCGTGTTCGTGCCCCAGAGCAGGACCAGGTCACTCTCGGGAATTCCTTCGGCGTCGGCGCCGATGTTCGCACCGACGCTCATGCGCATGCCGACCGTTCCCGCCATCGAGCAAATCGTGCGGTCGAGCATCGACGCGCCGATCAGGTGGAAAAAACGGCGGTCGAGTGAGGATCCTTGAACGAGGCCCATTGTGCCCGCATACGAGTACGGAAGGATTGCTTGGGGCCCCTCCGGTGAACGGGCGATTGTACTCAGCCGGCTCGCAATTTCATCCAGCGCGTCATCCCAGCTGACCCGGGCAAAGCGTCCGCTTCCCTTCGGACCAACGCGCTTGAGTGGGTGTAGCAAGCGTTCCGAGTGATATGTGCGCTCGACGTATCGATTGACCTTGGTACACAGGAATCCGCGGGTGAACGGATGCTCCGGGTCGCCCGCGACGCGGATGGCACGACCATCCTCCACGGTGACGAGCATCGCGCAGGTGTCTGGACAATCGTGCGGACATGCGCCGTGGACGATGGTCGAGTGGGCGATGGGAAGCGATTGGGTGCTCATGGTGACCCTTGGCGCCGGATTGAGCAAAGCTAGGGCGGCTTGCGGAGACGGGCTAGCAGGCGAGGGCAGTTGTAATCCGTAGCACAGGCGGGCGGACTGTCCGTACAAACCCTTTGCCCATGCACTACTTGACGTTCGGTTGGCTCCTTGACAGCATAGCAGTGACCGGTAGCTTACACGCCGCCTGTATTGATCCGAGCATCGCCGCTGCGAGCGCGGAAAACGTTTCGAAATCTTGTACCCCTCTCAGGAGATCTGCATGAAGCGCCTGGCTCTCGTCGCCGCCGTGTTCGCGGTCGCGGCTTGTGCAAAGAACGATCAAGC
>DATBBP010000376.1:0-2203 GCA_036270935.1 Gemmatimonadaceae bacterium | reverse complement strand
ATAGGAAGAGTAGATCCTTCGGTCGCTTCGCTCCCTCAGGATGACAGTCAGGTCGTCATCCTGAGCGAAGCGAAGGATCTATTGTCCCTTGTGAGAGGCAAGCTTCGTAATAAGGAGAGTAGATCCTTCGGTCGCTTTGCTCACTCAGGATGACCGTGGAGAACGATTCCGCGGCGATCCGGCTTCTTATATATGAAGTAGACACCTCCGGAGAATCCCCAATGCGCTCGAAATCATTACTCATCGCTGCACTTTCGTTGCTCACTCTCGTTGCCGCGTGCCCCAAGAAAGGCGGCGGCTATTTCTCACCCGCACCCGCGCCAGCGCCCGTTCGCTCGCGGTAGCCGCTTCCGGCGTTCGGCGGACCGACTAGCTTCCCCATCCCTCGCGCGCTCGCGCGGGGGATTGTCGTTTCCGGACATCACGAGGCAAGGCAACATGGGGAAGATCGATCCGAGCGCGTTTGTTCACCCGACCGCGGTCGTCCTCGGCGACGTGACCCTTGGCCGCCGAGTGTCGGTGTGGCCGACGGCGGTGCTGCGCGGGGATTCCGACGTCATCGTCATCGGCGACGACAGCAACGTTCAGGATGGCTCGGTGATTCACGCCGACGAGGGCGTGCCGACGCACATCGGCAATCGCGTCGCGATCGGGCATCGCGCGATCGTGCATGGCGCGACGATCGAGGACGACGTGTTGATCGCGATGGGCGCCGTCGTACTGAACGGCGTCCACGTCGCGAGTGGGTCGATCATCGCCGCGGGTGCGGTGTTGACGGAAGGGAAGCGCATCCCCGAGAACTCGCTGGTGATCGGCGTGCCGGGTCGAATCGTTAGGCAGACGACGGCTGAGGAGCGCGAGCGGATCAGACACACCGTCGGCGCCTATCTGGAGCTCGCCAATGAGCACCGGGACGGGAAGTGGCGCGTGACGCGTGGTGCGTGATGCGTGGCGAGTGGCGGAAGTGGCGAGTGGCGGAAGTGGCGAGTGTGGCGAGTTCTGCAGTCGCGCCACGCGCCACGCGCCACGCGCCACGCAGGCGTGACCGCCCCGTTACATCGGCTCAAAATATGCACGTGCTTCCGAGCAAGTGACGCGCGCTACAGCGAAGGCTTCCTGCCGCGAGTATCTTTCGGAGTCGGTCCGCCGAGATGAGCGAGGGAGTTCGTCGCTGGCGTCCAAGTCGTGAGAGCACGCAGTGTTGTGGAGAAGGTCGATGCACTTCTCGTCGTCAAATCGAGGCGTAACCGGCTACCCCGCACTGTTGTCAACACGGACGAGATTGTTTTCAACGCGGCATCCACACACGTTACACGTTCGTGATCTTGATTTTGTAAGACTCTTCCACAAATGCACTTATGGCGGGACTGGCGCGGACTCACGAGTGGGTCTAGCTTCCGCGCCCGCGTTCCCGAATCAGGTGGCAGTGTCGATGCTCAGCGAAGTCCTCCCTCTCGTTAGTCCTGCCGCGTCTCCGCGCCCGAGTCATTCCTGCTCGAGCGTCTCCGTCACAGCCTAGTAGTCGTCCACCGTCTCACCTCAGGGAGAGTCGTCTCATGTCCCTTCCCGTCAATCCGCCATCGGAGCCCGTTTCGTTCTCACCTAACGCTCGCACCGTGCTGGAGAAGCGTTATCTGGTGAAGAACGAGAAAGGGCAACCGGTGGAGCAGCCGGAGGATCTCTTCTGGCGCGTGGCGACGGTGGTCGCCGATGCGGATCGACGGTACGGAGCAAGTGACGGCGCCGTGCGGACGGTGGCCGAAGAATTCTATGCGTTGATGACGCAGCGTCGCTTCGAGCCGAACTCGCCGACGCTCATGAACGCGGGACGCCCGTTAGGCCAGTTGAGCGCGTGCTTCGTGCTGCCGGTCGAAGACGCGTTGTCGAACGAACGAAATGGCATCTATGATACGCTCGCCTCGATGGCGCTCATTCATCAGAGCGGCGGCGGGACGGGCTTCTCCTTCTCGCGCCTGCGCCCGAAGGGATCGATGGTCCGCTCGACCACCGGGGTTGCTAGCGGACCAGTCTCTTTCATGAAGTTGTATGATGCCTCCACCGACGCGGTGAAACAGGGAGGCACGCGACGCGGCGCGAACATGGGGATTCTGCGGGTCGATCACCCGGACATTCTGGAGTTCATCACCTGCAAGGAAGACCTGACGCAGGTGACGAACTTCAACATCTCCGTCGCCGTGACCAG
>DATBBP010000375.1:0-2936 GCA_036270935.1 Gemmatimonadaceae bacterium | reverse complement strand
ATCTGATCGTGAAGGACGTGCCGAGGCACGTGATCGCCGACGGGCGCAGCCACTACGATCGGTGGCGGCTCGCTCGGGACGATGCGCGCGAGGCCGGTGCGGTCGCGTCGATGACGGTTGAACCCGCGCGAGATTGGATCGGGCGCGACTCAACAGCGATGGCGGATGCGGACCTCGTGACCGTCGTCGGGGCGGGGCGCAGCGGCGAAGAAGCGCGCTCAGGCGGCATCGGCTTCGGCCTGCTGGTTCACGGCGTGCTGGCCCAGGCACCGTTCGGAGCGTCACGGGAGACGCTCGACGAGCTCGCTGCCGTCGAGGCACGCGTCCTCGACTTGTCGAGCGCGGAGGCGCTGGCGGCCGTCGTCGTGGTCGAGCGGTTGCTCGCGCACGACGTGCTGGTTCGTGCTCGAGCCGCCGATGCACGGGGCGCGTGCCGGCGCGAAACGCCAGTCACCTTTACGCTGTCCGACGGGAGGCTCATCGAGGGCATTGTCGATCTCGCGTTCGAAGAAGGTGGAGCGTGGACGGTCGTCGACTATAAGACCGATCGCGAGATTGCGGCCGCCGGAGAGGAGCGATACCGGCGCCAGGTCGCGCTCTACGCGTCGGCGATCGCTCGAGCAACCGGTCAGCCGACACACGGCGTTCTGATGCGCGTTTGAGTGCGTTGCCGTATTTTTTAACAGCATCTTTAGACAGCCTCGCTGCGAGATCCAGAGTCCCTGCGTCTCTGAGGTACCTGTGTTCCGCACGACAGCGAGTGAGAAGCGTCATACCGGCTGACCTCCTCCAACAGCTCTCCAGTATCGCCATCTTCGATGTGACAACGCGTTCGCGTTTACCACTGTTGACGTCTTTCAATGACGAAGAGGGACGGATCAGATGGCTGGCACAGGATTCGCAGTGGGGGGCATAGGAGCGGACCCATGGAGCATTCATTTCTGGAGGAACAGCTCAAACGCATCAAAGACATGACCGAGCAGATGTCCCGCGCCAGGACATTTCGCGAAACCCATGAGGTGCGCAACCAATCGCCTCGCGATCGAGAGACGACGGAACACGAAGAGTCGACGCGCCGGCCGGTTCCGCGTGGCTCACGACACCGGAGCTAGAGATCGCGCCGTCGCGCGGATCACCTGCACGGTCGCAGTCGCCGCTCTGCTGAGCGTTGTCGCCTGCGCTCGTCGAACCGCTGGATTCGAGCCCAAGCGGACCGCCGAACTCTCTTGTCGGCAAATCGACCCACCCGACGCTCCACGGCCGGAATGGATCAGTCCCGCAGCAATCACTCATGAGATGACGGCTCGTCTTCGGAAATGGTGCGCCACGGTGGGTCCGGTGTACTTCATCGCCACGCCCCGCAAGAGCGCCGCGCAGCCGATCGATCGCCTCGCCATCGTCTCCTGGAACATTCACGAAGGGCATGGTGACGTCGACGAACTGGTGCGGCGACTCCGGTTGGGCGAGTTCACGGATGGAGAGCCGGTCGTGCATTTCGTGCTGTTGCTGCAGGAAGCGACTCGAACGGATTCTCGAGTTCCGTCGAGCGTTCCACGGGGATACCCCGAGCCGAGAAGGATCGAGGGACCTTCTGGAGTACCCGGCGGCGTCGTGCACCAGCTTGCGGACGAAGGCTACGCGGTGCTGTACGCACCGTCGATGCGAAATGGAATGAGCGGGGAGAGCGCCGAGGATCGCGGCAACGCCATCGTTTCGACGCTGGCTGTTCACGACCCGGCGTTGATCGAATTGCCACTCGAGCGGCAGCGCCGGGTGGCCGTTGTCTCTGGTGTTGAGGGCCAGAGCCCCTCGGGCCGTCGATGGCATCTTGGCCTCGTCGACGTGCATCTGGACACCGCTCTTGCCCTTTTTCACGGCGGTCCCTTCGACGCACGCCGGCGGCAGGCGGCGGTTCTCGTCGACGCGGTCCGATCGCTTTCGGATCTGAACGGTACGGACAGCGCTGCCATCGTCGCAGGTGACTTCAACGCGTGGAAGGGAAGCGACGAGCCGGCCGTCAAGCTCCTTCGCGGAGAATTCTCTGACCCGATTGAGTCGCCTGACGCACCGACGTGGACAGGCCCATTCGGTCTGCACGCGAGCCTCGATCAGATCTTCTCGCGCGGCCTCATGAAGAGAAGCCGAGTAGTGCGGTTGCCGAACCGATTCGGTTCCGATCACTATCCATTGTTGACGGTCGTCGAGTTCTGAACGATCGCCGCGCCACTACCGTCCGCAGGCAGCGTGTCCTACCACGTACCAGAGCACGATGACCGAAAAGGGCACTCCAAGTAACCATGCGACCATGTAGCGCATTTGCGTCAACCTCCATGCGATACATCAGCAAGCCTCGCGCCAACCGACGACGCTCTCGAGGTGCGATGCGTCGGGCTCGCGAGCATTTCGGACTGAGCTACTGCGACGGCGAGGTCTTTCCCAGAACCGCGAGCAGCGAGAGCGGGTCAACGCGCGCGCCGCTGGCGCGGACGGCCCAGTGAAGATGCGGTCCGGTCACGCGGCCCGTGGCGCCGACGCGGCCCACCACTTGTCCGGCTGTCACGCGATCGCCTTCGTGCACATCGATGACCGACATGTGCGCGAGCATCGAGAACAGTCCCAGGCCGTGATCGATGATGACCGTGTTCCCTGAAAAGTAGAGGTCTCGCGCGACCGCGATCCGTCCCGCATTGGGCGCCTCGATCGGTGTGCCGCCTGGGCTGAGGAAGTCCGCACCGCCATGCGCGTTGCGAGGTTTGCCGTTGAAGATGCTGCGCGTTCCGAAGGCGCTGTTGGCTTCCTGGGGAACCGGCCGCACGAAGGGCGTCGTCCACAGCCGCTCCGGCGCGGGTGCGTTCCAGACGCTCGTCAGCAGCGCGGCTTCGCGTTCGATGCGCGCCTCCTCTGACGCAGGCGGTGTGACGAACGCCTCGTTGACC
>DATBBP010000374.1:0-3856 GCA_036270935.1 Gemmatimonadaceae bacterium | reverse complement strand
ATTCGTCGTAGCGCAGCGTCATCGTGTAGAGGACGGGCGCGTTGGTCGAGCCGACATCGATGCGACCGGCCCCGTACCGCACGCGGACCGAGTGCTGCACCGAATCGCGAAGCCCGCGTGTCGATTCGACGGTGCGCCACGTTTGAGCGGGCAACGCATACAATGGTGTCGAAAGCACTCCGAGCGCCGGCACGAGGCGAGAGACGCGCATTACGATGCGTCCTTCACCACAGTTGCTGGTCGACGCGCTGCTGTCACTCCAGTGACCGGGGTTGGCGTTTGCCAAGCGAGATCCGCGGGCGCTGGCCGGCGACCGGTCGCGCCAATGGACCGCGCACTGAGGCGTCTGGTCCCCGCGCGAGAAAGCAGGGTAGCACCAAGACCAACTGTCACGGCTACCCAGCTAACGGCGAGCGCGATGCCGCGCAGGACCGCGCCCGCAATCGGTTGCCAGGTAAAGATCGCCGCAAGCAACCACAGTCCCATATAGAGCACGAGACCCATGAAAAGCGCGCGCAGGTTCACGCTGCGCGGCGTGCTCGTGCCGGCAGCATCGGCACGAGACCAGAAACTCCCCGTCAGCCTCGCGACAGCGAGAAAGCCAAGCGCGAGCAGACCGGCGAGCGCGATGACATACGCAACGACTGCAAAGGGAACGAGCAGAATACCGAGCAGTGTGAGGATCAGACCGACAACGAGGAGCGCGAGAACGGGGAGCGCCATGATCTCACCGAGCACGCCCATCCAGAATGCTCTCGCAAAGCTTCCCTCCATCGCCTCGACGACCCCGTCCATGTTCGGCTCGGCGAAGATCAGGACGCCGAGCCCGATTATCACCAGGACTGCGAACCAGCCGAGGACCAGCTTGACCGACTGCCAGGTCGTGAGCGGAGCGCTCTCTGGGGCGCGAACAGGCTCAGTCGCAGGAGCGCTGAGTGCGACTCGCTCACCATCGATGCGCCCTCCATCGAGCAAAACGTGACCTCCGATTGAGACCGCGTCACCGGTGATGACACCGCCGTCGTGAACGACAATGTCACCATTGATCACATAGGCGCTTCCATCCAATCGTCCCGAGACGTCGAGCGATCCATTCGCGAGGGCAACGCGGCCATTCACGGGTGTGGTCGACGTGATGGCGCGTGGACCCACGGTGAAGCTGTCTGGAGGCGGAAGGCGGCTGCCCTCCGGCCGTGCGCGCATCTGCTCGATCTGTCGACGAAGACGATCGTTGACCAGAGGCTGAGCTTGGGACTGTGCCGCGGTAGGAGCAGGCGTTCGCTTAGTTCCGGTCGCCTGTGCTGCCGCCACCGATGCGCACGCGCTAACGAGCGCGAGCGCGACAACGCTCAAGGTCGCTGCCGCGCCGATGGGTCGTGCCACCATGACTATGCCCGCCTTCTGCTCGAAGCCAGGGCCACCCTTTGCAACCCGAACATTGCCGTCGCAACTGTGGCGAGGAAGCCGCCGAACAACAACACCATCCCAACCGCGCCGGCTTGAGTGGCGAGCGCGAGGGTCTGTGATCCAAAGACCGACAGTAGGGCGTCACGTCCGCCCTCCATGACCATCTCGCGCAGCCGAGTCCCGGCGATGCTCGTTGCGAACACGAGGATATCAGTCTGGGTCGCAATCCAGAGAATCCCCACGGTCAGCACAGAGGCCACGGTGCTCGCCAGCGCGATGGCGGCGACGCGGGCAGGCCGTGACTCGGGCATCCAGCCCCTGACGCTGTCGCGAGCCGCAACGTGCCATGGGACAAAGACCGGGACCTGCGCCATCACGGCGTCCGCGAAGCTGAACGAAGGAGCGAAGTGCTCGAGCTCTTCGATGGAGTCAGTGACGAGCCGGGCGTCCTCGAGGCGAGCAAGGCACTCGGGGCAAGAACGAACGTGCGCCTTGAGGGGGGCAACACCAAAACCCTCCTCGTCATCGAGGAGGAGGTCGATCTCAGTTGGGAGCAGGTGACGGTGATTCACGGAAAGGTCTACGCAGCGATTCGTGAATGGGTTTCAAGAAATAAGACGGAATGTTTGGAGAAAATCAGACCGCTGAACGGCGTGAGGCAGCGCACGTCGGTCACAATTTTTCAATGGAACTTTCTTCCCGAGCTCATTACGACCTAGCCTTCGGTTTTCAGGTGTTCCAGCGCGCGCCTGAGCTCGTGCCGTGCGCGATGGATGTAGGTTTTTACCGTACCGAGTGGAAGATCGAGCGTCGTGGCGATCTCCTCGTACGAGCGGCCCTCGACGTGACGCAGCAGTATGCAGGATCGATACTCGGGACGGAGCTGACCAATCGCTTTCTCGATAGCCGAACCGAGCTCCTTCGCCTCCAACTCATCGAGCGCCGATTCCTGCGGCACGGCTACTTCGAACGACGTCGACTCGATTGCGTCGGCGGTCGACGCATGCGGAGAACCATCCATGCTGACGGTGTCCAACTGTCGTCGTCGTAGGTGATCGATGGCGACGTTGTTCGCGATCTTGAACAACCAACTCGAGAGCTTGAACTCCGGTCGATAACGATCGATGTGGTTCAGGACTTTGATGAATGTGTCCTGAGCGAGATCTTCGGCCAGCTCGCGATCGCGGATCATGCGATAGATGAGCGAAAAGACCGGCCGCTCATAACGGCGAATCAACTCGCGGAATGCGGCCTCGCGCCCTGCTTGCGCCAGGGCAACAACGTCCGCGTCCGGCAGGTTGGTGAGATCGAGCGCCGTGGGCATGCGAGGTGAAAGTAAGAGCACGATCACCCCACTACCAGCGCGACGTCGCTGGCGCGCTTGCTTGCATCTGCGGCACGGGTGAACTTTGGTCGATGCCGAGCAACCACGTGGCGACCGAGCATTCCCCCGCAATGCCGGTTGATCGCGAGACCAAGCGCGACTTCGTCCGCGGAATGTTTTCGGCGATTGCGCCGCGCTACGATTTTCTCAATCACCTGCTGAGTCTCAACCTCGATCGCGGATGGAGACGGCGCGCGATCGCGGCGATGAACTGGGAGCACGATCCGTCCGGGATCTATCTCGATCTGTGCGCCGGGACTTTGGACGTTGCTGCTGCACTCGCGCGCCGGCCTGGTTTCGGCGGACGGATCTTGGGCGCCGACTTCGCGGAGCCCATGCTGCGTGCGGGCAGCGAGAAGGTCTCAGGGGCGGTCTCGCCGCTCGTCGCCGATGCGCTCGACTTGCCGCTCGCGGCGAATACGGCGGCGGGCGCCATCGTGGCGTTCGGGATTCGCAACGTCAGTGATCTCGACGGTGCGCTTCACGAGGTGTACAGGGTCCTAGCGCCCGGAGCGCGCTTCGTGATTCTCGAATTCACGACGCCGAGGAATGTCGTCGTGCGCAATCTGTATCACTTCTACTTCCACAACGTGTGCCCGGTCCTTGGTGCGCTGGTGAGCGGCCATCGGGATGCCTATCGATACTTGCCGGAATCGGTTGCGAAGTTTCCGCCTGAGGAGGAGCTCGCCGTGCGAATGCGCGCTGCTGGTTTCGGGGGTGTGAGGTGGACATCGCTCACACTCGGCGTAGCGGCGATCCACGTCGGCCAGAAATGAATCGCCCGTGACCCTGGACACGCTGAGGGAATTCGTCGACGCGCTCGACGCCGCTGGAGATCTGGTTCGCATTACGAGGCCGGTATCGTTGGATCGAGAGCTGTGCGAGATCGCGGATCGGGTGATGAAGCAACCTGGTGGCGGACGAGCGATGCTCTTCGAGCATCCAGTGTTGATGAACGGTCAGCGATCGGAGTTTCCGGTGGCGATCAACCTCTTTGGCTCGAGAGAGCGAATGGCGAGGAGCCTCGGCGTCCGCGACCTCGACGAAATCGGCACCCGCATAACG
>DATBBP010000373.1:0-3638 GCA_036270935.1 Gemmatimonadaceae bacterium | reverse complement strand
CCTTCACCGATTCCTTTTGCAACATGATGTTGACGGTGAAGTGCTTTCCGACGTCGCGCATGAATTCGACAGTGCGCAGGCTTCGAAGCCACTCGGCGTTGTCGACCAGAATCGCCGCCGTGCCATTACCGCCGGAGTCGTCGAAATTCAGGAAATGCTCCAGCTGCGCCCGGATACCTCGCACGTTGGCATCCACCTGCTCGACCGACAGCAGCGCGCGCTCTGCTGCCCTGCCGCTCGGGTCGCCGATGAGTCCCGTTCCTCCACCGACGAGCGCGATTGGTCGGTGACCGCTCCGTTGCAGATGCACGAGCGCCATGATCGGCACCAGATTGCCGACGTGCAGGCTCGCCGCCGTCGGGTCGAAGCCCACATATCCCGATGCAACGCCCCGCTGCAACAAAGCAGCAACGCCCTCGGTATGCTGGTACAGCAGACCGCGCCATCGAAGCTCGTCGAGCAAAGTGTGCGTCATCGTTTCCATAATCGTCAAAAAATAGACGCGTGATGCAGAGCTCGCAGCTATTTTCTTCTCTATGCGTGTATTGACGCGTGTATTGACAGCCTTCCGACGCTTCCGTTCGCGACACCCCAGAGTCGTTCGCGGTTCCCTGATCGGACTCGCCTTCGCGCTCTCATTTGGGATTGGGTTGTTCTATGCGAGCTGGGCGCTGGTCTGTCGCGCCGGGCGTTGCCCAGCTGTCGAAGTCCTGGATGAGTACACACCACGCCAGACGTCGAAGCTCTACGCCGCTGATGGTCGGTTCATCGCCGAGATCGGTCTCGAGCGCCGGACTGTCGTCAAGATCGATCAGATTCCGCCAATCGTGCGCAACGCCTTCATCGCGACAGAGGACAAGCGCTTCTACGAGCACGCAGGCATCGACTGGAAGCGCGTGCCCAGCGCGATTCTCAACGACGTTCGCACGCATAGTTGGAGTCAGGGCTTCTCGACCATCACCATGCAGCTCGCTCGGAACATCTTCCCCGAGCGCATCTCGCGGGACAAGAATCTCGTTCGCAAACTGAAGGAAGCCAAAGTCGCGCGCGCGATCGAAGCAAAATACCCGAAGGATCGTATTCTCGAGCTCTATCTCAATCAGATCTACCTCGGCAACGGCGCCTACGGTGTGGAGAGCGCCTCCGAGCGCTATTTCGGCAAGTCGGTGAAGGACCTGAATCTCGCGGAAGCCGCGACACTCGCTTCCATTCCGAAGGGTCCGGGCCGCTACGATCCACGTCGCTTTCCCGATCGCGTCATTCAGCGACGCAACACGATTCTCGAGTTGATGCGCCGCGACGGCGACATCACGGACGCCGACGCGAGCCTATCCAAAGCGTACCCGCTGCGACTCGCGCGAAAGACGGACGCCGGCGAATTCGCTCCCTACTTCGTCGAGTGGGTTCGCCAGCTGCTCGACGAGCAGTTCGGGCGCCAACTCTATGAGCAAGGTCTCAAGGTCTACACGACGCTCGACGTCGAGCTGCAGTCTGCCGCTGAACGCGCGCTCGAGACGCAAATGCGCGCGATCGAGGCGGGGAAGTATGGAGCGTATAAGCACGAGTCCTACGAGCAGTACGTGGCGCAGGCCGTCGACAACGATAACGAGAGCGCTGCGGCGAACTCGCCGTATCTCCAGGGCGCATTCGTCGCGATGGATCCACGCGACGGGTCCGTCCGCGCGCTCATCGGCGGACGCAACTTCGACGACTCCAAGTTCAATCGCGCGGTGCAGGCGCAGCGTCAGCCCGGTTCCACCTTCAAGCCCATCGTCTACGCCGACGCCGTACAGAATGGACGCCCGCCATCGTACATCCTCGACGACTCGCCGCTGAGCTACACGCCGCCCGGTGGCCAGACCTGGGAGCCGCAGAACTACGACAGCAAGTTCGAGGGGAAGTTGCCTCTCCGTCGCGCACTTTATGAATCTCGAAACCTCGCCACGATCCGCCTCGGCATGGAGCTTGGCGAGGCGAGCGTCATCGACGAAGCGCGTAAGTTCGGTATAACGACTCCGATACCTCCGTATCCGTCGATCCATATCGGTGCTGCGGCGGTCTATCCTATCGAACTGATCGCCGCGTATTCAGCGTTTGCGACACTCGGCACGCGCGCGACGCCGATGGCGATCATTCGCGTCGAGAATCAAAAGGGAGACGTACTCTGGGCGCCAACGCCGCAGCGCACGGCCGTGCTGTCGCCGGAAGAGGCGTGGCTCATGGTCGACATGATGAAAGACGTCGTTCGTCGCGGTACGGCGGCCGGCACGGTTGGTTCGGTCTTCCATCTGCCTGCTGGCGGCAAGACCGGAACCACGAACGACGGCACGGACGTCTGGTTCATCGGATACACATCCGACCTGGTTGCCGGTGTGTGGATGGGTCTCGATCGACCACAGAAAATCAAAGCGAACGCGCAAGGCGGCGTCCTCGCCGCGCCAGCATGGGCTGCCTTCATGAATCAGGTCTATAAGCGGAAGCCGGCTGCGCCTGATTGGCCCCGCCCGTCAGGGCTTGTCGCCCAATCGATCGACATTACAACGAATACGCTGTGGACGGCGACCTGTGGTGGCGTACAAGCAACGGAGTACTTCATTCCCGGAACCGAGCCGACTCAGACATGCGCGCCAGCGCTCACGCCTGACACGACGGGTCTGGGTACGCCGGTGCAGCCGGACACGGGAGCACGAGCAGCGGGCACTCCGCCCCCCAATCCGTTCGCCAGTCCGGTTGTCGTTCCCGGTGCCGTACCGACTCCCAGGCCGGCGCGTCCCACCGACGGCGACTCGACTCGTCGTCGTGATTCGTTGGTCTTTCCACGCACGCGTGCGCGCGACACAAACCGGCTTCGACGCGATACCACTCGAATACCTCCGCCGAATCCGGCGGGGAGATCACGCTGATCATCGCGGAGTGACCACCGGCTCTTCCAACGCGTGGCTACCCGTCGACTGCCACGCGCACACCACTTTCTCTGACGGCCAGCTCACCGTCGGCGAGCTCATCGAGTGCGCGCGCCATCGACACGTCACGCCGAGCGTGAGCGATCACATATCGTCGTACATGGACAGCGCGTTGACGACGGTCAACGAAGTGCGCGCCTATCTCGACGAGCTCGCACAGTACGACGTCTTGCGCGGCGGCGAGTTTTGCTGGCACGACTCGTTATGGCGCGAGATCCCCCCGGATCTCGTTCTCCGATTCACCCATCGTCTAGGATCGCTGCACGGCATCTGGCTCTCGAACGGTGAGCTCGTGTATGCGTTCTCGCGGCGCTTCCCGAATATCAAGCCTGACGAGTATATGGAAGCGCACGTCGAGAATCTCGAGCGGTTCGCACGCGAGATGCCGGTAGACGTCCTCGCGCATCCGACGCTGCTGCCGCTTGCGCTTCGCGGCATTCCACTCGAGGATCTCTGGACCGAGCCGCTCGAGGAACGAGCCGTCCGTGCCCTGGCCGACGCCAGCATAGCTTTCGAGATTTCTAATCGGTATCGGCCGCACGACCGATTCGTTCGGCGAGCACACGACGCAGGCGTTCGCATCTCGCTCGGCTCGGACGGTCACACCGAAGCGCAAGTCGCTGACATCCAGTTCCCGCTCCGGCTCGCTCGCGAGATGGGCGTTCCCGACGCCGA
>DATBBP010000372.1:0-3258 GCA_036270935.1 Gemmatimonadaceae bacterium | reverse complement strand
CGATCTGGTCATCGAAGCAGACGATCTCGTAGCCATCGTACGTCCCGAAGAGGACCAGGTCGCCGGCGTTTGTCTGCTTCACGAGCCGCTCGACGGCGCGCGCGAGCACTGGTTCGGTCCCATACGGCTCGAGCGGGTTGTTCCCGATCACTTCGACGATCGCGCCATCCTGAATCTGCGCCCGGCCCTTTGCGCTTTCGACCCGCACGCCGTACGCGTCCAGCGTGCCGATCAGCCCGATGCCCGGATGCGCGAGCAGCTCGGCGTAGAGCTGTGCGCGGCGCCGGTCGCCGGCGATGGCGTCGTAGTCGAGCCGCTCGGGCACGTCGGCGAAGTACACGAGCGCGAGCGACGAGCTGTATGTCACAATGACGTCGTGGCGCTCATCGACGCGATACTTCTCGGGCAGTATGAGCTCGCGCACGCCGTAGTGGCGCCGCATCCAGCTCCCAATCCGCCGGAACATGCGGCGGATCGCGCGGCGCCGCGGCGGCGTCTCGAGCGCGAGGGACTCGATCAGATTGGCCCCGACTTCGGCGTACTCGCCGATCCGGTTTTCGCTCGTGTGCGCGCTGAGACCAACGCGTCCGCGGCGCGCGGCGTCGCCGTCGAGAATCCGCTGGACCGTGCTGCCTAACGACTCACCGTAACGAACGCGGTAGCTCGACGACGGAGTCATCCCGTGATCGGAGAGGATGACCAGATCGTATTCCCGCCCCGCGGCGCTCCGGATCATTCGCCGGATGCTGCGAATCCGCGAGTCTGTGCGCCGGAGATCCCGCAACGCCTGCCAGCTCCCCGGCCCGAAATGATGTCCCAGCTCGTCGTACTGCATATACGTGCTGTAGATGACCGGGACGCCCAGGTAGACATCGAGCAGGATCGCCATCGTCTGTAGCTCGCGCACGACGACGTTGCTCAGGATTCGAATGAAGGGAAACAACCCCTCGCTATGCGTCCGGTGGCGCGAAAGCTCACCGACGGTTCGCTCCCACTCCTCGCGCAGCCACTCGAGCACCGAGTAGACGCCAATGATGATCGCTCGGATGGGATGCAACGCGATAAGAAGCGCCATGCGCGTGCCTCCCAACCGACGATAAACAGACATCCGCCGTCGCGTCGCGACGGTGAATGCGACCGTCTGCGCGTCACCGTCGAGCAGATTCACATAGCTCGAGCCGCCGGCAAGCGCGCCTGGTGTGTGAATGCGATCCCGGATGTACTGCACGCCACGCGGACTATTGCACGTGACGACGAATCGTGAGGCCTTGTCGTAGAAGCGAAAAGCGGGGATGCCGTCGTTCTCACCGTGGAAGATCCCTGCCTGGCAGTACGGCGTGGTCGACGGGAGGCCGCAGAACCACCGACGGAGGGCGAAGTCCTCTTCGCGCACCATCTTCGTGATTTCCGGACAGTATCCCAGCTCGATCGCACGACGCAGCTCCGCGTACGCCAGCGCGTCGATCTGGAGCGCGATCAAGCCGCGTCGTCCGTCGCGCGGTCGACGCTCGCGGCGAAAGACGCGATATTTGAGCCCGTAGTACCACCGAAGAAGCCGGCGACGCGCCGGTACGACAGCGGCGCCAGCGTCTGGCGGCGCTGCGTCCGCGTCCGTTGCGAGGGAGGGGATGGAATCCGTTTCGTTAGGTGTGCTGATTGCGTTCACCGCGGGGCTGCTCAGCTTCCTGTCACCGTGCGTGTTGCCGCTCATTCCGAGCTATGTCACCTTCGTGACCGGGCTGAGTCTGGAGGATGTTCAGCATTCGCGAAAGACGGCGCTCGTGCATGCGCTCCTGTTCGTCGTTGGATTCTCCCTGATCTTCCTTGCGCTCGGGGCGACGGCAACGGCCATCGGTCGTCTCCTGCTGCTCAACCGACGCTGGATCAGTCGTATCGGCGGTGTCCTCGTCGTGCTGCTCGGACTCTACGTGCTCGGCGCCTTCAATATGCGCTTCCTCGCGCGGGAACGGCGAGTTCACATCACCGACAAGCCGCTTGGATATCTCGGCTCCGTGCTCGTTGGCATCGCCTTCGGCGCCGGCTGGAGTCCGTGCATCGGTCCCATTCTCGGCGGCATTCTCACGTACACGGCAACGCAAGCAGAGTTGCGCCGCGGGCTGGTATTGCTCGGCGCATACTCGCTGGGTTTAGCGATCCCGTTCGTCATCGCCGCGGTGGCGGTGGAGCGGTTCATCGCCGTGTTTCAGCGGTATCGATCGAAGCTGGTGTGGGTAGACCGCGTCGCCGGCGCCCTGCTGGTCATCATCGGCGTGCTGATGATGACCAACTACATGTCGGCGCTGACGGGCTACCTGCAGGGGCTGACACCGGCGGCATTGCGGAACA
The DNA here is from genome assembly GCA_036270935.1 of Gemmatimonadaceae bacterium. Classification (GTDB taxonomy): domain Bacteria; phylum Gemmatimonadota; class Gemmatimonadetes; order Gemmatimonadales; family Gemmatimonadaceae; genus AG2. The sequence continues at coordinate 912 of DATBBP010000372.1, read as the reverse complement.
GGCTTTGACTGATGGCGGCTGTCCCGCGTTAGGCCAGCCACTTCTCCGCTCGCCGCAGCAGCTCGCGCGTCGGTACCGGCTTCAAGAGCACATCCGCGCACCCCAGCTGAGCGCAGCGTTCCGCAATTGATGGGTCGTCGTGCCCCGTGAGCGCCACGGCCACGCGAGGGACGCGGTTCTCCCGCCGCAACGTCTCGAGAATCGCGAGGCCGTTACCGTCGGGCAGCGTCAGATCGATCAACATCAAGTCGGGCCGGTCCGCGCTCGCAACGGCGATCGCGTCCGCTACCGTCGCCGCGATGGATACGCGCCGCCCCGTCTGCTCGAACAGGACGCGGAGCGCGCTACTCACGAGATCGTTGTCCTCGACGATGAGCACGTGCGCGACGTGCTCATCCATCCGAGTACGGGATCGTGAAGAAGAATCGGCTCCCGGTTCCAGCGGCACTTTCGACCCAGATCTGTCCACCATGCAGCTCCACGAGCTTTCGCGCGATCGTCAGTCCAAGTCCCGTGCCATGATGCGGACGCGACGGAGTCGCGTCGACCTGGGCGAATTCGCGAAAGATCAAATCGTGATGTTCCGCCGCGATACCGACACCGGTATCACCTACCTCCACTAGCAGTTCCGCCCTGTCGACGCGTCGCCGTTGTTGCGCCTTCAGCCACACGCTGCCGCCCGCTGGCGTGAAATCGATGGCGTTGCCAAACAAGTTGCCGACGATGTGCGTCACTTTCTCGCGATCGGCGACGATCATCGGCGTGCTCGGATCGACTTCGACGTGGATTTGCAGTCGCTTTCGTGCGAGCAAGGACTCGTTGAGCGAGCGGACTTGCTGCAGCACCTCGGCGATCGAGAAGCTCGCTACCACGAGCGTCAGCTGATTGGCGGCGCCTTTCGCATACGTGAGA
>DATBBP010000371.1:0-3596 GCA_036270935.1 Gemmatimonadaceae bacterium | reverse complement strand
ACCGCGACCGAGTGGGCGCGCGGCGATCTCGACTCGCGCCATCAAGTCGTCGGGCAGTTGGTGTTCCGTCCGATGGGTGACGGACGTGCATTGCTCTTTCTCTATGGTCGGTTGCTCTCTGGACTGCCGTACACTCCGCTCGTCGGCAGCGACGTGAACGGTGACGGCCTTGCCAACGATCGCGCGTTCATCTTCAACCCCGCCACCGTGTCGGATCCGTCCCTCGCTGCGGGAATGCGATCGCTCCTCGCGACGGCGACGCCAAGCGTCCGGCATTGCTTACTTTCTCAACTTGGTACGCCCGCCGGTCGCAGTAGCTGCGAGGGACCGTGGACGGCGGCCCTCAACGCGAGTCTGCGGTTGAGCGGCGAGCAGCTGCTGCACACGCCGCGCATGGACGTCACCATCAACCTCGCCAACCCACTCGGCGGATTGGATCAACTGCTGCATGGTCAGAACGATCTGCACGGTTGGGGCACGTCTGCGCTTCCCGATCGAACGCTGTACACGGTTCGCGGATTCGACCCATCGGCGAATCGGTTTCTCTACGACGTGAATCAACGTTTCGGCAGCACGCGGCCGTCGAGCAACACATTGCGAGCCCCGTTTCGCCTGACACTGGACGTCAGCTTTGACATCGCGCGATCGATCCCAGAGCAGCAGCTCGAGCGCTGGTTGCGCCCTGGTCGAAATGGACGGCCCGGTAATCGCCCGACAGCGGAAGATCTTTTGAAGAGATTTCAGCGCACCGTCCCCGACGCTTACGCAGAGTTACTCGCCCAGTCGGACTCACTGCTCGTCTCCGACGCACAGGTAGCAGCGCTGCAGCAGGCGCAGAATCGCTACCGTGCGCGCGTCGATTCGCTCTGGCGCGACCTGTCTGGCTACATCGCTGGTCTCGAGGATCATTATGATCTCGAGGCGGCGTCTCGGCGCGTCGACGCGACTACTGACGACGTTTGGGAGTTCTCGCGACTCGACGTGCAACAGCAGCTGACACGCATTCTCGCTCCGGCTCAGACTACTCAGCTAAGCGGCTGGGCTGGCATTCTCTTCCGTGCGCACGATCGCTTGCACATTCGACTCGCCAACTGAATGCCAACATCCGTGATGTCTCAACTCTCGCGTGCCAGCATGGTCATCGTGATGCTCGTTTGGCCCTCGGCGCGATTGGCAGCGCAGCGGCCCGATAGCGAACGGCTGCGGACGGTCGCCGCCGACACGAGCATTGTCGGAGGCTATGACTTCTGGTTTACGCCGTCCAACAATGAGCCTATCAATGGTCGACTTGTCCTGTCCCGACGGCTCGGCCGCTACACCGCGATCGTCACAAGCCAGAAATTGTCAGAGCCCGAAGCCGCGGACTCGGTAACCGTAACCGATGGCGTGGTGTTTCTTTCGTTCTTCGCCGGGCAATACACGTTCACATTCCACGTATCGGGAGATACGATATCCGCTGGTCGCTTCACGAAGTCGATTGGCGGCGTCACCGAGCAAGGCCCGCTCGATCTGAAACGTCAGAGACCGGAATGAAGAAAGCGGCAAAATGATTGCGCGCGCGACGATTTGATACGACTTCGTACGACTCGTCAGCGCATGTTGGGGCACTCGATCGTGAGGAGATCATGCCCTACACGCTATGGTCGCGCGGCATTCTCATCGGCGCAACGGATTTCGCCCTCGGGGAGCGAGACGGCCGCCATCTCGCAGGTGTCTTTCAGCCGGCGGAGAGCGGCATGATGCTGCTCCCTGCGCTGACGGCGATGGCGCCCGCGCTCTTCGATCTGAACGCGCGGATGAAAAGCGAGCACCTCACCGAGAAGGACGCCGAGGAAGATCCCGACCGCGTGTTGGAGGTATTCGAGAATTCGCCTGAAGGCCAGCGCGTGATCGCGAGCTGCAAGGAGGTGGAGAAGCTCGAACTGCGCGCGCCGGATGGCGAGCTGGTGATGTTCGAGTCGATTCTCGTGAGCGACCTGCTCGAGATGAAGCGATTTGGCTTTCGTACCACGCCGCTCAGAAAGGGGCGTCGGAAGCGAAATCCTCCGGTCGACCCGATCAGATATCTGATCTCCGCAACCCTTTCCCAGCAACAGGCGAGCTCTTCGCCTAACGACTGGAGCGTCATCGTGACCTAGCGAGGTTCACGCCAACGCTCTGCGGCGTTCTACGCGCTTCGTTCAGCGCTTTGAAACCACGAGCGGCTCGCGAAGCGAGCGCGCGCGAGCTCGGTCACTCGTTCGCGCAGCTCGCGCGACGGCGCCTCTACGCTGTACAGAATAGCGAGCGCGCAGTCGAGGAACGTGCGGTCGAGCAGACACCAGGGTCGCAGCAAATGTCCTTCGACGGTGAGCGTCGCTTGCGCGCTGGGAAGTGTGACTTCTTGAATGCCATGTTCGGCCGTATACACCCAGCACTCGGAGACTGCCGATTGCGACTCGCGTCGTAACTGCGCGCGCAACGTGTTCGATAGGTCCATGATCGCGCTCCGGACATCACCTGTCCTTTCGAGTATCGGCTGATGCGCAAATTCGTATACGCGCGGTATCATGCTTGCACCCAGCTCGGTCCGTTTCTGAACGCAAGGCTTGGACCGGGAGGACTGATGGCAGCAAAACGTGGTCGCCGCAAATCGAGCGGCAGGAAATATGGACGCGGTGCGAGTAAGAGCGTCGAAAGCGCGATGCGTCGGCGTAAGCATGGGACGCTGAAGCGCGGTAAGAGCGGTCACGGGGGCAAGGTCAAGAGCCGCAAGCAGGCAATCGCGATCGGCCTCTCCGAAGCACGGAAAAAGGGCGCGAAGGTTCCGCGCAAGCGCACCTCACGGAAGCGCACCTCGCGCAAGCGCTCCTAGGCTCGGCCCGTCGCTGTTCAGTTCGTGAGCGGCAGCGCCAGCACGCATCGGCTCTCGACCCCTTTTTGCGTCGGCCATAACGAGTGCATCGACACACGCGGCCATTCACCGCGCTCTCGCCCGCGATTTGCGTTCGGGCCGCTCAAGGGCGTCGGCTCGTGGGAAGGGGGAGAGGTGAGGCGACGCACTCACTCAGGGAGGAGTTATGCGGAGGTACGTGCTGGCGTCCCTCGCGATGCTGCTCATCGCGTGTGGCGGCGATAAGGCTGTTGGTCCCCAGACAGTTTCGGGTACCTACACGCTTCAGACGGTGGACGGCAACGTGGTGCCCGCGGCGTTCTACCAGGATTCGCAGGAGCGAGACGAGTTCGTCAACGGCAACGTCGTTCTCGCCGACGACCATAGTTGGACCGGGCAGCTCGGTCTACGTGGAACGGACCTAACGACGAACGAGATGTTCATCAACACCTCGGCTCCAATTGGTGGCACGTATTCGCTGAACAATGGCCAGATCACGCTCACTGATTCGTTCAACGGCCTGACATTCACCGGAACGGTTGGTGGCGGAACGCTCTCGATCGGCACGAACATCGTCATCGGCGCGACGACGATGCTCGTGTTCCAAAAGTAGAATTACTGACTCGGCGCAAGGCCGCGGCCGCTTCTGCTAGGTGCTGGTGCTAGGTGCTGGTGCTAGGTGCGGCGCAGGCGCAGGGCGACGACGATCAGCGTGAGCCCGACC
>DATBBP010000370.1:0-12281 GCA_036270935.1 Gemmatimonadaceae bacterium | reverse complement strand
AGCAGGAACGGGCGTGTCGATGCATCGCTTCCATGTCCACCGCTGGGAGCGTGTCGTCGACGTATGCAACGTGCTTCTCTCGAAACTCTCGACAATCCATCAGGGCTCTTCGTCCGCGTGAGGAATACAGTTCCGCGTCTGGGTACCCCGTCGTGCGAACCACGGTTCCCAGAATTACTAGACAAGCTGGCGGCTTGCCAGTGTGCTAAAGGAATCGCAGAAACTATGCGAACGGTATTGGCTGTTATCCTAGGAGCTGGGGATAGGGCCTAAGGTTCATTTCTTCGTCGCGCATTAGTCCTAACGAAAAAGAAAACGCCGGCACGAGTTCGCGCCGGCGTTTCTTTGTTTCGCGGTTCTCCTAGCCCTACTCCTCTAGTCCCCTCCTCAATCCAACCAGGGCTCGATGATCGAAGCGAACGCGTTTCTCGCGCGATTCAGTCGCGACTTCACCGTTCCGAGGTTGCAATCCGTAATCTCAGCGATCTCCTCATACGACTTGCCCTCGAGCTCGCGCAAAACGAAAACCTGACGATGATGCTCAGGCAGCTTCGCGACGGTCTCTTCGACGAGCTGACGCAGATGGCGTTTGCGGTAGAGGTCGTCCGGCCGAGCCGTCGTGTCCTCGAACTGCAGCGGCCGCTCCTCGTCTTCCCAGTTGCTCTTGATCGTTTGAAAGAGCACTAAGGGATTTCGCGACCTGTTCCGTAACTCGTTTTTCGCTAGGTTCGACGCGATCGTGTAGACCCAGGTCGAGAACTTCTTCGAGCGGTCGAATCGCTGAATGTGCCGGTACACCCGGATGAAAACCTCCTGCACCAGATCCTCGGCCTTCTCGCGATCACCAATCGTTCGGTAGATGAAGTTCAAGAGCCTGGTTTGATAGCGCTCTACCAGCTCCTGAAAGGCACGCTCTTCACCGCCGAGAAACGCGGAAACGACCTCAGCGTCGTCTTGCGTTCTGAGCTTCTCTCTAATTGACGCGCCCGGAAGCGGCGCCCGTTTGATTGCGATGTCAGCCATTCGACTATGCCCCCCTTTGGTCCTGCACCAGGGTTCGATCCGACAATTCTGAATCGATCTGGGCTCCTTCGATGTGTGGTGCGATAATGCGAGTCGGAACCGTCACACCCCTCAAAAGCACGCCACGTGCCTGGTTAGACGGCACATTGTGCCCGGTGTTAATCCTCGTCAAACCAACGAGTTAACACGACTTAAGCCGACGGACAACGATCTCTGCCGTTTGCCCTGGTGTCTCCTCCGAGTGACGCCGGTAAAGGACAGAATCCTCTGCACCCTAACTTTTTGACACACCGCTGCGAGCACCGGTTTATCGCGATTCTGTGCTCGGTAGCTCAGCGGCCGGCGCGGTACCCCGCGGCGTAGAGAATGAGCAGCGCTGTCTTTGCATCGCGGATCTCGCCCACCCGGATCAACTCCAACGCGTGCGACAGCGTCATCGTTTCGAGCGTCATGAATTCGTCAGGTTCACGGCTGCTCTCGCCTTGCGTCAGTCCCGTAGCCATGAAGCCGTGAATTCGCTCGTCGATGAAGCCGGGGGTCGTGTAGAACGTGTAAAGCGGCTCGATGTTCATAGCGGTACACCCGGTCTCCTCCAAAAGCTCGCGACGGGCGCAATCGGCCGGCGATTCTTTCGGATCGAGTCGCCCCGCAGGGATCTCGTAGAGAAAGCCCTCTACGGCGTAGCGGTATTGCTTGATGAGGAGGATCTGCGGATCCTGCCCGGTTGGGTCGCTCAAGAACGGGATTACCGCGCTCGCGCCGGGGTGCCGGATGATCTCGAGCTCTCCCGTCGAGCCGTCGGGGAACCGGACCTCATCGATGTCCAGGTTGAGGACGCGACCGGTGTAGATACGGCGCGCGCCGAGCTTGGCGTCTCCCATCGTCTAGGTAGGACGACCCTCGACGTCGTAGACCTTCAGAGGACCGAAATCCATCGCCTCGATGTGATCGCGAACGGCGGCAGCATTGCCAACCACGACCATTTGTAGCGCTTCTGGGTGCAGATGGCGCTCGGCGGCAGTGAGGACATCTCCCGTCGTGACCGCACGAACGCGCTCGCGATACTCGTCGTACCAGTCGTCAGGTAAGTCGTAGACAACCAGAGTCGTCAATGCCCCAGCGATTGCCGATGTGGTCTCAAAACGGATCGGGAAGACGCCGTCGAGATAGCTGGTTGCGAGCGAGAGCTCGTCGGGTGTTATGGGCGATGTGCGAACGCGTTCGATCTCCCTCAAGACTTCCTGTGCCGCCGAATGCGTGACCTCGCTCGCGACAGCCGTCGCGACCACCCACGGTCCTCGCTGACGCCGCCAATCGAAGTACGAGCTCGCGCCGTAGGTGTAGCCATGCGCCTCTCGCAGATTGAGGTTGATGCGCGACGAGAAGAGGCCGCCGAGCACGGCATTCATGATCATCGCCGGGAAATAATCGGGATGTCGTCGTGGGAGCCCGACGTGACCAATACGCAACTCCGATTGCGGCGCGTCTGACTTGCTCACGATGTGCACGGCACGTGATCGCCGCGCTGCCTCGTCTGAGACAGAGGGCGCAACGACGACGCTTCCGCGCCAATCTCCGAGCACCTCGCCGGCGAGTCTTTCGACTTCGCGCGGCTGCACATCCCCGGCGATGACCATTGTCATCCCGTTAGGCGAATAGCGCTTGCCATAGAAGGCAACAACCGCGTCGCGCGTCAGCGATCGCACGCTGACTTCGTCGCCGCCGTCGGCGCGCGCGTAACGCGACGAGCTCTCGTACAGGAAGCGCGAGAACATCTCGTCGGCCAAGCCGCGCGGCTCAGCGCGCAGCTGCAGGAGCTCAGCGAGACGTTCGTTCTTGAGCCGCTCGACTTCGCGCTCGTTGAACGCGGGGGCGCGCAGGACTTCTCCAAGAAGCTCGAACGAGTCGCGGAGTCGCTCCGTCAACGTCGTGACCGTAACCGCGGCGACGTCCCAATCGGCGTGTGCCTCAATCGACGCACCGAGCCGTTCGAAGCGGTCCGTAATCGCCGTACCATCGCTCGAGGTGGAGCCCTCCAGCAGCAGCTTAGCCGTGAGTTGAGCGAGGCCGTAGCGACCGGGAGAATCACACACCGCGCCGGCCTCGATGAGGATCGTGATCGTTACGATCGGAAGCTTCGAGATCGGCGCGATCACGAGCTTCAACCCGTTAGGCAGGCCGGCTCGTTCGAAGCGCGGAAACGAATACGGACGCGGCGCGCCCGAGGTAGGCCGCGGAATTCGCTGGGTGAGTACGGAGGTGCCGCTTTCGTTCATTGAGCCTCCGATCCGATACCGGCCGCGATCTCAGCAGACGACGTAGGCGCTTCGGTTCCCTCTTCCTTAGGCACGTAGAGAAGGCTGGCGCGATTGTCTTCGCCGAGTCGATCGCGTACGATGTCGTTCACGTCCGCGGCGGTTACAGCTTCGTACTGCTGGACCTGCTCATTCACGAGTTCAGGATTCTTGAAATACGTCGCATACAGCGACAATCGGTCTGCGCGATCACCCGCTGATTGCATCGCGGCAATGAACTCGGTTTGCACGAGCGCGATCGCGCGCGCCACTTCTTCGTCCGTCACGCCGTCTCGCACGAGCAGGTCGACCTCGTGCGCGACTTCCCTTTCGAGTGCTTCGGGCGAAAGTCCGGGGCGCCCTGTGACGTCGATGACGAGCAGGTCGGAGCCCTTCACGAGATCGTACGTGAACGCCTGCGCTTCAGCGGCGACCTGTCGTTCGCGCACGAGTCGCCGATAGAGCCTGCTTCCCTTGCGGAGGCCGAGGATCGCCGAGCAGATGCTGGCCGCGTAGTACGGCTTCGTTCCGAACACCGGCGAGCGAAAGGCGAGGAAGAGGCGAGGTAACATCACATCGTCTTCCACGACGACGCGCTTCCATCCGCCGAAGGTTGTTGGAAGCGCCATGTCGGGAAGCGGCGGCCTTCCGTTTCCCGCAGGGATGGGCCCGAAGTACTTGTTGATGAGGCTTCGAATTTCCGCTCTGTCGAAATCTCCCGCGACCGAAAGCACTGCGTTGTCCGGTGTGTAATACGTCGCGAAGAAGTGCTTGATATCCTCGAGACTCGCTGCGTCGAGGTCCGACATCGACCCGATGAGCGAATGATGAAACGGATGCTCCTCGGGAAATGCCAACGCCGGAAGACGCTCCCACCACGTACCATACGGCTGATTGTCCACTGACCAACGTCGCTCGTTCTTCACCACATCCCGCTGCGTGTCGAGCTTTTGTTGTGTCATCGCCGGGAGAAGCCAACCCATGCGATTGGCCTCGAGCCATAGCGCCAGCTCGAGATGATTGGACGGAACTGTCTCGAAGTAGTTCGTGCGATCTAACCAGGTAGATCCATTCAGTGTGCCACCGGCACGCTGAATGAGCTCGAAGTGCTCGTTCGCTCCGACGTCGGCGGAGCCCTGGAAAAGCATGTGCTCGAACAGATGCGCGAAGCCGGTTCTGCCCTCGCGCTCGTTCGCGGATCCCACGTGATACCAGAGGTTCACAGCGACGATCGGCGCCGTGTGATCCTCCGAAAGCGTCACGAACAGACCATTCGGCAACCGAAACGTTTCGATTGGAATACGCATCCGGGTAAATTGCACTCCTCGTTACTTCTCAGGAACCCTGCGCACCCCGACGGCGCCCTTCCCGCATCTTGCGACACGTGTTGTTTCTGCTCGCCGCGCTCGCCGTCGTCGTCGTTTATTTCGTGCTTCTGGGCCTGATGTGGCTCCAGCAGGAGCGGATCGTTTTCCAGCCGCCGCTTGTGCTTCGGGGCTTCTTCCCGCCGAGAGCAGTCGGTAACCACGTGCGGCAGGTCTCGTACCGCGCAGAGGACGGTACCGACCTCTTCGCCTTTGTCGTTGGGGATCCAGCGCGTGCTGAACGCACTCTGCTTGCGTTTCACGGCAATGCAGACCTTGCGCGGAATCTCATCGCCTGGGCTGAAGCGGTGACAAGTGCGGCCGACGTGGCGGTCCTGCTCCCCGAAATACGCGGCTACGACGGCTTGTCAGGGCGGCCAACGTATCTGGCCGCGGCCCTCGATGCCCGTGCCGCACGCGAATACCTAAGCGGCCCGCTCGGCGTTTCCCGTGATCGCGTGGTGTACTTCGGCCACTCGCTTGGAAGCGCGATCGCCGCCGAGCTTGCGGGCGAGAGCCCGCCCACCGCGCTGTTGCTTCAATCGCCGTTTTCCTCCGCGAAAGCGATGGCTCGACGGATGGCCCTGCCCTTTCTCACGACCTTCTGGCCGATCGTTTCACGAGTGCACTATGACACGGTTCAACGTGTGAGCGAGATGTCCGTGCCGGTTTGGGTGGCGCATGGGACGCGAGACCACGTCGTTCCCGTGTTCATGGGGCAACAGGTCTACGAGTCGGCGGCGGTAAAGGGTGAACTCCTTCTCGTTCCCGGCGCCGGCCATAACGACGTGGCGGAACGCGCGCCAAGCGAATACTGGCACTGGCTGCGCCTCGCGGTGAGGTCGTGAGCGCTCAGTCTTGGCGCTTGGGATGCTCGAAGAGGAGCGTCAGCGGCGCCTTGAACGATTCGCTTAGCGTGTAGCGCCACGATTCTACTTCGCTCGCCGAAATCGGACTCGTGCGGGTAGGCGAGGTGTGTGGAACGAGATCGAACCGCCGCGAGAGAATCCAGAGCCGCAACATGTGAAATGGATCGCTCACGAGAATCACGTCTCGGTGGCCAACCGAGTCCATCATCGCCGCGACGCGCTGTATCGATTCCGCCGTCGTGCGGCCGCGCGTTTCGATGAGAATGACGCTATCCGGCACGCCGCGCTTGAGTGCGTAACGACGTCCGACGGCGGCCTCACTCGTGGTGTCCCCGTCGCCCATGCCACCGGTGAGAATCAGGCGTGGCGCGAGACGACGCTCCCACAGCGATAGTGCATGGTCCAATCGAGCGCGCAGCACGGGCGACGGCCGGCCGTCATATTGGGCCGCGCCGAGTACGACGATGGCATCCGCAGGCCGCGCATCGTCGCGCCGCTCGAAGAGCCTCACCGCGGCCAGCGACGCGATCCACGTAAGCGCTACGAGCAGCACGATCGCCCGCATAACACGGACGAAAATTCCAGGGCGAGGAGAGTCCGACACTTTTCAAAGCTCTCGCGCGCACACTTACTCCGCCAGACTCAACATCGCAAGCCAGAACACGTCGAAGGCGACGCGCGCCTTCGCGGAGCTCTCCTCCTTCGACGCAACGCTCCAGTCGATCGCGAGGCCGTCCACGAAGGCCACGAAGACACTCGCCAGAAGCGCCGGCTCGATGCGCGGCTTGAGATCGAGAATCCGGAAGAGGCGCTCGACCGTGTCCTTGCCGGTCTCGCGACGTAGTTGCGCCGCTCGGCGCGCTGCCTCTTGTACCAAGGGTCCCCGGCAGGAATCGAGTTCGAGAAGCGCGCGTACATCGCCTCGCTGCAGCTCCTGTTCGAGCCACTCCCACAGAGCGTCGATTGAAAGAGGATTGTGTTGTCCTTCGTATCGAGCGAGCGCGGCGCGTTCTCGGATCACCGTCTCTTGTACGACGTGCTCGATGAGCCGTGCGAGCAGCGTGTCCTTGTCCCGAAAATGGTAGTGAATGAGAGCTTTGCTGACGTTCGCCTCCTGGGCAATGTCGCTCATTGATAGAGCCGCGGCGCCGCCCGATGCGATCTGTCGCGTCGCGGCCGCGAGAATGCGATGGGTGGTTGACGACTCCTCGTCTTCGGATGGAGAGGCGAACACGATGTCTCGTCTCTACAACGTGACCCGATCGCCGACCGCGGGAGCGTCCACTTGATACCCGCGATCGCGAAGGCTCGCGGCAAGTGCCGCCTGACTCGGCGGCTCGCCATGTACGAGCCACACCCGTGGTGCCTCCTCGGCTCCGGCGCGCACAGCGTCGAGCCACACAGTGAGCTCGCGGCGGTCCGCATGCGCGCTGTAGCCGTTCAGCACTTCGACGCGAGCGCGCAGCTCCACCTCCTCGCCAAGAATCTTCAGAGCTCGCTGTCGCTCGACGATTCGGCGGCCGAGCGTGTGCTCAGCCTGAAACCCGACAATGAGAATCGTCGAGCGCGGATCGCCGGCGCTGTGGAGGAGATGGTGCAAGATCCGTCCGCTCTCCGCCATTCCGGAGGCGGCAATGATCACCATCGGGCCGAGCTGCGAGTTGAGTGCTTTTGAATCGTTGACGTCTCGGGTGTAGTGGACTTGGTCGAAGTGAAAAAGGTCGTTCACCTCGGCAACGAGGTCTTCGCCGTGATCGAAGGCGTCGGGGTGCATCGCGAACACGCCGGTGGCATCGATCGCGAGCGGGCTGTCGATGTAAATCGGGATGCTCGGAATGGAACTCGCGCGGATCAAGGCGTGGAGGTCATAGACAATTTCCTGCGTCCGGCCGACGGCGAACGCGGGTATGATGATGCGACCGCCGCGCGCGGCCGTCTCGCGAACAATGGCGCCGAGCCGCTCGCGCATGTCGATGGCGGGAGGGTGATCTCGATCGCCGTACGTCGACTCCAGAATGACCGCGTCCGCGCCGTTAGGCGGATCGGGGTCGCGAATGATCGGCAGTCCCTTTCGTCCTACGTCGCCGCTGAACACGAGGCGCACCGATCGACCGTTCTCCGTGCACTCGAGCAGCACCGTCGCGGAGCCGAGAATATGGCCTGCGTCGGCAAAGGTGACGCGAACGCCGGGCACGACGTCGAACGGCTGACGGTAGGGCGCCACTCGCATCAAATTCATGAGCGCGGCGACGTCGCTCTGCTGATACAGGGGCGCCGCGAAGGGCTTTCCGTGGCGCGCGAGATACTCCGCGTCCTTCTCCTGCAGGTGTGCGGAGTCGACGAGCATGATCGCGCAGAGGTCGCGCGTTGCGGGCGTGCAGTGCACAGGGCCGCGGTATCCCTCCGCGGCGAGGAGTGGCAGCCTCCCCGCATGATCGATGTGGGCGTGCGACAGCACCACGGCGTTGATACGCTCGGCGGGAATCGGCAAGCGGAGGTTTTTCTCGCGGCTCTCCTGACGCCGACCTTGAAAGAGACCGCAGTCGAGGAGCACTATTTTTCCGCCCGCGCGGAGTATGTGACACGAGCCAGTGACCTCTCGCGCGGCGCCGAAGAATTCGAGCTCCACCGACCGTTACTGCTCGACGCCGCTCGGTCGCTGAAACACGACCGTCATTCGCAATCCGTCCTGCGACATCAGCGCCGGCTCCCAGCCGCCTCGACTGCGCTCATTCAGCAAATCCGTAAGCGCATCCTCGTCGTCGCGCGCGTGGCGCGTGAGCCGAAGGATCACGGCCTGGTATTCTTTCATTCGCGCGAAATTAGTAGCTTCCCGCCCATGGACACCACCCCTGGCTTCCCGACGTTGCGCATCGTGTCGCACCCGCTGATTCAGCACAAGCTTACCATTCTGCGCGATCGCGGAACGCCAACGAAAATCTTCAAAGAGCTGGTGGACGAGATCGCAATGTTGATGGCGTACGAGGCGACGAACGATCTCGCGCTCGAAACGACGCCAGTCGATACGCCACTCGAGTCTACCGTCGGACATCGCGTGAGCGGGAAGAAGCTCACCCTCGTCCCCATCTTACGAGCTGGCCTCGGAATGGTGGAGGGAATCTACCGTCTCGTTCCTGGCGCTCGGGTCGGCCACATCGGTCTCTATCGCAATCACGACACGCTCGAGCCGGTCGACTACTACTTCAAGGTGCCGGGCGATGCCGCGGAGCGAGATTTCTTTCTGCTCGACCCGATGCTTGCCACTGGTGGCAGCGCCGTCGCAGCAGTGTCATCGCTCAAGCGCGCTGGCGCAACCCGAATTCGATTTCTTTGCCTCGTCGCCGCGCCGGAGGGTGTGCGGAGGCTCGGCCAGGGTCATCCAGACGTCACGGTGTATTGCGCCGCGCTCGATCGTGCACTGAATGAGCACGGTTACATCATGCCGGGCCTGGGAGACGCGGGCGATCGGTTGTTTGGAACTCGCTAATTCCGATCTAGCACTTAGCTAAGCGCGAAAGAGCTCGTGCCTTACGCAAAGAAAGGGACACCGGCGGGTCCCCTTTGCGCGGCGTCCCTTTATCTCCCTTCCCATCTCACCCACTACACTCGCACCCCCACCACACGCACCCACTTATCAGCCGAACCACTCGCGCGGGCAATCTCGCTGCTGACGGGCGGCGTCGATCACCCACTGCTGCGTGTGCGCATCCACAACCTCCGAAGCGACGCGGTTGAACCACTCCCCGGCCAGCTTCGTGTCTCCCACTCGCCGCCACAACTCGCCGACGAGATAGGTGAGCACCGCCCGCTCATCTCGCGCCACGCCATCGAAGCTTTGCAGCGCTTCCTCGAACTTCCACGAGGCCTTACGACGGAAGAAGCGCTCTGCTTCAATGTCTCCTTCATCCACGCAACACCACGCCGCACGGAGCAGTAAATCCGCGACGTGCCGAGGCTCCATGCCCTGCCAGTCGGCGACCTTTGCCGCAGCCTCGTACTTCTCCGAGCCCGAAACCGGTCCCGTCGCAATCGATGGCGCGAGCTCGTTCCAAACGCGCTCCTTCAGCACCGGTGAAACGTCCGCGTCTTCGGTGAAGTCGCGCTCTGATCCCGAGTACCCGCATCGGCTGCAGGTGTGAATCAGATAAGGCAGCGGCTGCGTGCCTGCGGCCCGCTCATGAAAATCAGTGCGCTTGCCGCCGAACGAATTCGTCGACACGACCGCCTGCGATCGAAACCGATTTTCGCAGATCGGGCACTGCAAGTCGATTTGCTGAAGCGTCGTCATGGTGCATCTCCAACCATGTGTAGCGTGCTGCTATTGGGTCGAAAGGGAAAAAGCGTGCCAAGTCCAGAGAGAGTTCCCGACATCACGTAGTGCGATGTTTTTCCACTCCTTGCGACCGCTGTTCGGCGCACTCGACCGGACTCTCGGCACTCGTGATCACTCTTGTTCCACCTTCAGGCCACAACTATCATTTTTGCGTCCTTCGTGCCGTCGCGCCGCCTTCCCGCGCTCTGGTCGAGATGCTGATCAATCTGCTGCCCGACTTCTTTTCCGTTCTCGATAGCACCGACCGAGCCGCCGCCTACGACCGCTACTTCGACGCGCATCGACGCCTCCTCGAAGCGTACTGGAACAACTACGTTGTCGATCCAGACGGTCCGCACTTTCGAGATGTCGTAAACGCGAGCGTGTACGCCGAGCGCCGCGATCTTCGCGCAATGCTCGAGCGGACCGACGTTGTAGCGCTCGCGCGGAACGCCGAACAGCGCTGCGACGCTCTGCTCCGTGCAGATGTGGATGTCGACGTCGTGCTCATGATCGGCGTCGGCGCCGCGAACGCCGGCGAGCTCGTGATTGAAGGCCGTGGCGTTGCGTTCGTGTGCCTCGAGCATTTCACTGGCGTGCCAAACGAAGAAACGGATGGACTCGGGCTCGACCCCGAGCTCATCCCGCTCTGGCTCGCGCACGAGTACGCACATGCCATACGCTACACGTCGCCGACGAGCCGAAGTGCCTTACGCGAGTTCGTCGCGAACGCAGATGGCCAGTATTCGTATTGGGAGACAGGGCGTCGCGTCGCGTTGCGCGAGCTGCTCATGAACGAAGGGCTTGCTGTCCACACATCGCGCGCAATCAGTCCCGGCCATGCAGCCTGGGACTATTTCGGCTACGAGCGTCGTCAGTACGCGCGCATTCGTGAGCTCGAGCCAATCATTGCTCGCGCCGTCGCACCTGATCTAGCTAGCGCCGCGCTTGGACTGCGGCTCCGTTATCTCTCGGGCGGCATGAGCAAGGAGGCGCGCACAGTCGATGGACGCTACCTGCTGCCGGAGCGCAGCGGATACTTCCTCGGCGCGCGAATCGTCGAGGCGGGCGTCGAGGCGCGCGGCCTCGCGTGGGCCATTCGCGCGAGCGATCTCGAGTTGTCCGCGTACGCGCATCGCGCGGCGGTCAGTGCCTGATTCTCGCGAGCGCCGGCAGAATGTCGCGCTGCGTGAGCTGTTGGACGAGATGATTCAACTCTCCCGCCACCTGTCGAACAACGCGCAGAGACTAGCGGCCGGAGAGCTCACGTACGCTCGAGAGCGGCTTGAGTGGCTCGGCGACGAGATCTGGCGTCAGGTGACTGGAGAAGACCGTACCGCGTCGTAACACGATCTCGTCATTTACCGACGCAAAAGCGCCTGAAGACCTCGTCGAGTACATGCTCGGTGTCGATGCCGCCGATCAGATCGCGCAATGCGTCGGCTGCCGCATGCAAATGAACAGCGGCGATTGTCGCGGGGAGCTTTTCATCTCGCCACGCATAGCGGAACGCCTCGAGCTCGGCCA
Source organism: Gemmatimonadaceae bacterium (assembly GCA_036270935.1). Classification (GTDB taxonomy): domain Bacteria; phylum Gemmatimonadota; class Gemmatimonadetes; order Gemmatimonadales; family Gemmatimonadaceae; genus AG2. The sequence continues at coordinate 892 of DATBBP010000370.1, read as the reverse complement.
GCGCGTGCGCGACGCCGAGTTGATGCCGCGCCTGTGTCAGGACCGGCGCGTCGAGCTCGGGAAGGCCTACCGTGCCGTCGAGCACTTCGCCGATTGTCGCCAGTAGTCGCTGTACGCCGGCACCGGTCTCGGCACTGACCGCAATCGCAGCCGCTGCTCCGAGCTCGCTGCCTAACGCGGTTAGGTCGGTTGTTGGATCTCGTGTCAGATCGCTCTTCGTGAGAAGGGCAATGAGTAGATTTTTATCCGCGCCGCGGCGGTGTTGAGCTTCTCGCACGCTATCGGTCGCCGCGCGCAGCGATGCTTCGTCGTCGCCGCAACAGAGCACGACCGCTGCTCGAGCAACATAGGATTCACTCACTTCGATTCCTAAGCGCTCGACGAAGTCCGTCGTCGAACGAAGCCCCGCCGTGTCAACCAGACGAATCGGCCACGGATCGGCGTCGATCACTGCCTCGAGCGCGTCGCGTGTCGTGCCCGGGATCGGTGTGACGATTGCTCGGCTGCGCCCGATGAGCGCGTTGAACAGTGACGATTTTCCCACGTTAGGCGCACCGGCGAGCACGGCCAGCGCCCCCTCGCGCACCAGCTCTCCACCGCGCGCCGTTGCGAGTAGTCCTCGTAAGGCGCTCTCTAGGGACTCGAGTGCAGCGAGCGTGCGGGACGGCGCCACCGGACCGTCGTCCTCCTCGGGGAAATCGATGTCGTAGGCGATGAGCGCCTCAATTTCGAGCACCTTTTCCCGGAGCGCCGTGATGCGCCGAGAGAGTCCGCCATCCAGTTGTTGCAAGGCGACGCGCTGCGCGGCGCGAGACCCGGCTGCGATCAGATCGGCCGTCGCTTCCGCTTGAAGAATGTCCAACTTGCCGTTGAGCACCGCTCGTCGCGTGAA